>NZ_JBIAZA010000028.1:0-124964 GCF_042898655.1 Streptosporangium sp. NPDC000396 | reverse complement strand
CGGAGAAGCGGGAACTCCCTCCGGGAGAACGTTCGCGGCGTAAGTCGCGGGCTGCCTGATGTGTGCTCACATTCGATCACACTTCAGGTAACGGTTAACGTCCATGCGGTTGGTCATCGCGCGATGCAGCTGGCAATACCCCGTGGGATGGATGTCCAGTGGGGTTTCTATCTCAAGGCCGAACGGTTCGCCTCGATGGGAGTCGTCTGCTGCCCGAACAGGCACGCTCCTGATTACAGGTGCCCGACAGGTCGGCGCTAACCAGCGCTGGCGGGGTCATCACGGGTCGGCACAACATCAGTACGCGGCAGCGGTGTTGGCGGTGTTGACGCTCGCTTGGATGACTCGGACTGTGGATTGAGAGCCGGGGACTAGTCTTGCTCCATGCGCCTCGTCATCGCTCGCTGCACGGTGGATTACATAGGCCGTCTATCTGCCCATCTACCGCTGGCAACTCGTTTGGTGATCTTGAAAGCTGACAGCTCGGTCTCCATTCATGCCGACGACCGGGCCTTCAAGCCTCTGAACTGGATGAACCCGCCATGCAAGCTCCGTGAGGAAGAGGGCACCTGGACGGTGACCCACGGCAAGACCGGTGAGAAACTCGTTCTCACCATGGAGGAGATCCTCCACGACTCCAGCCACGAGCTGGGCGTGGACCCCGGCCTGATCAAGGACGGCGTCGAGGCCCACCTGCAGGAGCTGCTCGCCGAGCACATCAGCACGCTGGGCGCGGGCTGGACGCTGATCCGCCGCGAATACATGACGGCGATCGGCCCGGTGGACATCCTCTGCCGCGACCACACGGGCGCGACCGTGGCCGTGGAGATCAAGCGACGCGGTGACATCGACGGCGTCGAGCAGCTCACCCGCTACCTGGAGCTGCTCAACCGCGATCCCCTGCTGGCCCCGGTGAAGGGCATCTTCGCCGCCCAGGAGATCAAGCCGCAGGCCCGCGTCCTCGCCACCGACCGGGGCATCGACTGCGTCACCCTCGACTACGACGCGCTGCGCGGCATCGAGCCGGAGAACCCCACCCTGTTCTGACCGCCCGCGCCCCGCTCGCCACCGGCCGGTGTTCATCGGCCGGTCCGGCCGTGTCCTTCGAACGGAGGACACGGCGTTCCACCGGTCGTTGGTGCCGCGAAAGCCGTACGGGAACGACGCTTGAGGCATGACGACGGCGGTGAGAGTACGAGGCCTGACCAAGCGATACGGCGATGTGCAGGCGGTCGGGGGCATCGACCTCGACATCAGCGCGGGCGAGGTGTTCGCGATCCTGGGCCCGAACGGAGCCGGGAAGTCCACCACGGTGGAGATCATGGAGGGATACCGGACCCGGGACGGCGGAGAGGTCAGCGTGCTGGGCACCGACCCGAACCGGCCGACCAGGGAGTGGCGCTCGCGGATCGGCGTGGTCCTGCAGACGACCAACGACGTGGCCGAGGCGACCGTGCGGGTGATCGTACTCACCACCTACGAGACCGATCAGGACATCGTGCGGGCGGTCGAAGCCGGAGCCGCGGGATACCTGCTGAAGGACACGTCCAGGGCCGACCTGCTGGGCGCGGTCGTCTCGGCGGCGCGAGGCGAGACCGTGCTGTCGCCGTCGGTGGCCACCCGGCTGGTCACCCGGATGCGAGCCCCGGTGACCGAGTCACTGTCGCCGCGCGAGGTCGAAGTGCTCACCCTGGTGGCCGAAGGGCTGACCAATGCGAAGGTCGGCAAGGCCCTGTTCGTCAGCGAGACCACGGTCAAAACCCATTTGCTGCGCGTCTTCGGCAAGCTCGGCGTCTCCGACCGCACCGCCGCCGTCATCACGGCCCTGGGCCGGGGGCTCCTCACCCGTTGACGCGCTCCCCGGCCTGAGCTTCGCGGCGCCCGGGACGGACCTCACCTCTCACCCGTGGACAGAAGCGGCTTGACTGGTCAGTCAGGTTTGTGACCTTCTTGCATGGTCGACGCAAGAGATAGCAAACTTACTCTTCCGTAAAAAGGATCTTGCACCCATAATGGGGGATTCTGGGGCCAGGATCATGAGGTGGAAGTGATAAAGCGAGGAATTGTCAAGCCCAAACTAAAGGCAGGGACTTGACATGAATGGAAGATCGTACCGGGGAATGTCAGCGGAGGAGCGGCTGGCGGAACGCCGGGAGCGCCTGATCACCGCGGCGTACACGCTCTACTCCGACCCTGGCTTTCCCGAAACCACGATCGAGAGGCTGTGCGCAGCGGCGCGCATCTCCAATCGCGCGTTCTACGAGTGCTTCTCCGGACGCAACGAGTTGATGCAGGCGGTGCACGACAGATGCGTGCATGAGACCCTGATGTCGGTGTCGAAGTCCATCGAGGAGGCACCCAACACGCTGCTCAGCCGGGTCGAGGCAGGCATCGCCGGATATATCAACTTCGTCACCGAGGATAGACGCCGTGCCCGGATCATGCACCTGGAGGTGCGCCGGGCGGGCGACTGCCTGACCAAATCACGACAGCAGGCCGTAACGGCCTTCAGCCAGATCATCGAGACCAATGTCTCTGATTTGCCCGAGGCCGCCAAGGCCAACCGGCATCTGCTCGCACTGGGGATGATCGGCGCGATTCAGGAACTGCTCATCGAATGGGTGCTGGCCGATGACCCGCCCGCGATCGATCACCTGATCAGCACCGCCGTGCACATTTTCTACCGGTCCTTTGCGACGTGATCATCCCTCACGCCGTTTACCGGAGCTTAATCACTCAACGTGATTTCCCGACCGTGTGACATGTGAGATTTCGACGGCGGTGTCCGGGACTCGAGCGCAACCGCATGTGGTCTGCCGGTCGCGCTTGACGGGGGTGAGGCCGCCAAGAACGGGGGCGGGCATACGCGAGACCCGCCCCCTCGATATGTTCCGGCTCTCGCTGGGCCCCGAAACCAGCGTTGACCGGGATCAGGCCACCGCGGCCATGGAGAGCTCGACGGTGAGCACCCGGTTGAGCCGGGTCACCGCCAGCACCCGCATGATCCGGGGCGGCACCCCTCGCAGAATGAGGCGGCGTCCCGCGCCCAGTGCGCGGCGATGCGTGCCGACCAGCACGCCGAGGCCGGTGGCGTCGATCATCTCCAGCCCGGAAAGATCCACGATCAGGTCACCGTCACCGGAATCGACTGCGTCGTGCAGCCGCGGGCGCACTCCGGCAACGGTGCCCACGTCGAGTCGATTGCCGACGCTGACCACCTGAGCTTCGGGGTTTCCAGTGACGCGCATGCCTCCTCCTCAAGTCTGGCCACGAGATGAACGTGGCCGGACAAAACCACGCTGCGCCACCACACCATCGGTCACGCAACGCAGTTATACGATGCCATAACGTAAAAGAAGATGCGAACCTCCCCCGTTCGCAAGCTCGCTCTTCCTCCCATCATGGGATGCCCCTCCCCCAAACTTAGGAAAAGATGCTGACTAGAACCAACCTTTTTCCTGCGCGACGCGGATGGCGGTGATCCGGTTGGTGGCGCCCAGCTTGGTGATGGCACTGGACAGATAGTTGCGCACGGTCCCCTCGGTGAGGTGCAACGAGGCCGCGATCTCACCGACCGAGGCACCCTGTGCGGCCAGGGCCAGGGCGTCCCGCTCGCGCGAGGTGAGCGGACTCTCCCCCGCCATCATCGCCGAGGCCGCCATCTCCGGGTCGAGATAGCGCCCGCCTGAGTGGACCTTGCGGATCGCCGCCGCCAGTTCGTCGGCGGAGGCGTCCTTGGGGATGAAACCGCGGACCCCGGCCGCGAGCGCCCGCCTCAGATAGCCGGGCCGGCCGAAGCTGGTCAGCATCAGCACCGCGTGACCGGGCAGCGTCTCGGCCACGCTCAGCCCGTCCATCCCCGGCATCTCGATGTCCAGCACGACCACGTCGGGGTGGTGATCCCGTACGGCCTGCGCCACCAGGTCGCCCCTGGCCACCTCGGCCACCACCTCGATGTCCGGCTCCAGACCTAGCAGCGTGGCGATCGCCCCCCGGATCAGATGCTCATCGTCGGCCAGCAGCACCCGGATCATCGAACTCCCTCCAGCGGGATCGTCGCCCGCAACCTGAACTCTCCCGCACCGCCCGCACCGGCGGTGACGACGCCTCCTACGGCGGCCACCCGCTCCGACAGCCCGAGCAGGCCGGTGCCGCCGCGCCCGCTCATCCCGTCCACACCGTTATTGACCATCTCCAGCACGGCCTCGCCGTCGCGGAGCGCGATGGCGATCCGGCACCGGGTCGCCGAGCTGTGCCGGAGCACGTTGGTGGTGCCCTCGCGGACCACCCATGCCAGCAGGGTGCCCTGCTCCTCGGGGATCTCGTCGTGCGGGCTCTCCAGCGTGCAGCGGATGCCGCCCGCCTCCAGCACCGCCACCATGCTGCGCAGCTCGGCGTCGAGGTCGACCGTGCGGTAGCCGCGCACCGCGGCCCGGATCTCCTTCAGCGCCTCCCGCGCCAGCCCCCGCACCTCGGCCATCTCGGCGGCGGCCCGCTCCGCGTCGGTCTTCGCCAGTTTGACGGCCACCTCGCTCTTGACCGCGATCGCGGAGAGACTGTGCCCGACCAGATCGTGCAGGTCACGGGAGAAGCGGAGCCGCTCCTCGGTGACGGCCAGCCGGGCCTGGGCCGCCTTGCCCTCCTCCGCCGTCCTGGCCACCTTCCAGAACCAGAGCTGGAGCCGGTTCGCCCACGGAATCACCAGGGCCATCCCCAGATAGGCGCCGACGGCGGTACCGGCCTCCTCCCCGGCGTAGGGGCGGGCGACGAACGCGGGAACGGCGGTGTCCCACGATGTGAGGAGCATGGGGACGGCGGTCGCGCCGACGGTGACGACGAGCGAGCCGAACCTGTTCAGCAGCGGCACCACGGCCGATGCCCAGGCCGGGGCCAGCAACCCCCACGCCCAGAGGTAGCTGCCCTGGGTCAGCAGCAGGGCCAGCACGACGGCGCCCGAGGCGACGATCTCCCGCGTCGCGGTGGTGCCGTCCACGGCGGCCCTGATCATTCGCATGTAGAGGACGGTGAAGGCGGACAGCCCGGCCAGGCCGATGATCAGGCCGGGGACCGAGATCGCCTCCTTTTTCTCGCCGACCTCGATCATGACACCGGCGAAGCCGCCGGCCCAGGCCAGGAAGATGCCCCCGGTCAGCGAGTGGACGGTCCACCGGCGGAACCGCTCGACGGGGGACCGCTTCCTGCGCCGGGGAATCACAAAGCGGGGAAGCGTTCGAGGGAGCAGAGAGAGGGCGAAGCGCCCGAAGCGCCTCGCCCCCTTCTTTTCAGCATTTATCAGCATTTCGTGATGAACGTTATCCGTGCCGGGGTTCCCACCGGAACAGCCACCGGGCCATCAGGCTCGCCACCACGATCCAGGCCAGCAGGATCCCGATCGAGGGCAGCGCCCCCGTCCACTGCTGAACCATGGTCAGCGCCTCGCCACTGCCGGAGAAGTGGTCCGTGCCGAGGAAGGCCGTGCGCATGATCTTCACGACCGGGGTCACCGGGAGCAGGTTGGAGATCACCCCCAGCGGTCCGGGGAGAGCGTCGGAGGGGAAGGCCAGCGGCGCGCCGATCATCATGACCAGGATCACCGGCAGCACCGTGATCTGGGCCAGCTCGGCGTTGGGCGTGATCCCGGAGAAGGCCGCCGCGAGCAGCACGAACAGCGCCACGCCCAGGACCGCCGCGACCAGCAGCAGCGGCAGGTTGGCCGGCAGGATCCCGTGGGTCTGGTGCATCCAGACCGCCATCAGCGCCACCTGGCCGAGGTAGAGGGCGAGCGCGCCCAGCGCGCTGCCGCCGAGAACCGCCTCCGCGGACGGCTGGCCCCCGCGCAGCCGCTTGAGCACCAGCTCCTCACGCCGGGCCGTGAAGGAGTTGACCAGGTTGATGAAGACCGCGAACCCCAGCATCAGGCCGGGAGCCCCACTCAGGACGAAAAGCCGCCCGGGCGCACCGGCGATGGTCGCGCCCTCCGGCTGGGTCTGGGTGAATATCCAGGCCATCGCGAGCGGCAGCAGCAACACGTTGACCAGCACCGTGGTGTTCCTCGCCACCAGGGTCAGGTCGACTTTCGCCAGCCGTACGGCGTGCAGAACATCGGTCCTCATGATCACTCACCACTCCTCATCCGCATCCGCTGCCCGGCCGCTTGCCCTTCGCCGGCCGCTCCACCCGTCACTCCCGATCCGTCCCGCCTCATCGCCCTTCTCCCACCACTCGCATGAAGGCGTCCTCAAGGGTTCCCCGGCGTACGGCCAGCCGCTCCAGAACCTCGCCGCGCTCGTCGGCCCACGCCAGCAGCGGCCGGAGCGCGGCGTGCGCGCGAGCCTCGGCCCGCCCACCGGTCAAGGTGTAGACGATCTCGGTGCCGCCGTCGGCGTAGGTCAGCGTGGGGGCGACGCCGTCGAGGACGGGCAGGTCGCCGAAAGACCAGGAGGCGCCAGGAAGCCGGAAGGCGACGGTGTCGCCGGAACCCGCCACCACCTCCTCGACCGTGCCGTAGGTGTGGATCCGGCCCTCGTGCATGATGGCCAGCCGGTTGGCGAGGCGCTCGGCCTCCTCCAGGTAGTGGGTGGTGAGCAGCACCGTGGTGCCGTTGGCCCGCAGGTTCTCGATCACCTTCCACGTGGCGCGGCGGGCCTCGGGGTCCATTCCGGTGGTCGGCTCGTCCAGGAAGAGCAGCTCGGGAGTCGACAGCACCGCGAGCGCGAGGTCGAGCCTGCGCTTCTGGCCGCCGGACAACTGCCGGACCTTGGTCCTGGCCTTGTTCTCCAGGTTGACCAGCTCCAGCGCCCCCATGGTCTGCCGGTCCACGCCCTTGATCCGGCCCAGCAGGTTGAAGCCCCCGGACGGCTCGGCGGTGCCGGACAGGGTGACCGGACGCCCGGCGTCCTTGCTCAGCCCTCTCCAGAGGTCCACGGTCTCGGCCACGGTGAGGTCACCGAGGAAGCCGCCCTCCTGGAGCATGATCCCCACACGGGGCCGCAGCTCGCGGTGCTGCCTGACCGGGTCGAGGCCCAGCACCCGGACGGTGCCGGCGGTGGCGGCCCTGAAGCCCTCCAGGACCTCCATCGTGGTGGTCTTGCCGGCGCCGTTCGTGCCGAGCAGGGCGAACAGCTCTCCCCTGGAGACGGTGAAGGAGATGCCGCGCACGGCCTCGAAGTCACCGTAGCTCTGCCGGAACCCGCCGACCTCGATCACGTTCTCGAGGCCGGCGGTTCCGCTGCCGGTCACGTCCGCAAGCTGTCGTGTTCTCATGCGGACAATCTTGATATTTCCGCGTTTTAGCAGGTAGTCGCCGATATCACCGGAGAGCTACGGATCTTTCAGCTCCGGGGGATGACAAATGTCATCTACCGGCGGGGCGGCAACGCCGGACGGCGGCGGGAGGGACGGGTCACCAGGTCGGGCGGGGTCACCGCGGGACGCTCCTCCAGCGCGGCCAGCGCGAGCCGTACGGCCTCCTCGATCTGCGGATCACGACCGGCGGCCCAGTCACCGGGAGTGACGTCCACCTCGACGTCCGGGTCGACACCGTAGTTCTCCACGTCCCAGCCGAGCCCCTCGAACCAGAACGCGTACTTCGGCACGGTGATCTGCGACCCGTCGACGAGACGGTGGTTGCCGTCGATGCCGATGACGCCGCCCCAGGTGCGGGTGCCCACCACCGGTCCGAGCTTGTAGATCTTGAAGGCGGCCGTGACGATGTCGCCGTCGGATCCTGCGTCCTGGTCGGCGACCGCGACCAGCGGGCCGCGCGGAGCCTCCTCCGGGTAGGTGACCGGTGTCAGGCCCCTGGGCATGTCCCAGGCGATGACCTTGCGGATCAGCTTCTCGATGACGAGCTGCGAGGTGTGACCGCCCCGGTTGCCCCGGACGTCCACGACGAGCCCTTCGAAGGCCATCTCCCTGCGCAGGTCACGGTGGAACTGCGCCCAGCCCTCGGCGACCATGTCCGGGATGTGCAGGTAGCCGAGACGGCCGCCGCCCAGCTCGCGGACGTGCGCCCGGCGCCCGGCCACCCAGTCCTGGTAGCGCAGGCGCCGGTCGTTGCGCAGCAGCGTGACGACCACCCGCCGCCCGCCGCCGAGCGTCAGCTCGACCGGCTTGTCCGCCGCGCCGACCAGCAACGCCGCCGGGCCCTCCGGCGGCACCGGGCGGCCGTCGACCGCGAGCAGCGTCTCCCCCGGGTGGATCCCCACGCCGGGCGCGGCCAGCGGCGAGCGGGCGTGCACGTCCGAGGACTCGCCGGGCAGCACCCGGTCCACCTGCCAGCGGCCGTCGCCGTTCCTGGACAGGTCGGCGCCGAGCAGGCCGACCGCGTCGGACGCGGCATATCCCCACGGGGCGGCGGTGACATAAGCGTGCGAGCTGCCGAGCTCTCCGGAGACCTCCCAGAGCAGGTCGGCGAAGTCGTCGGCGGTGGCGACGCGGTCCACCAGCGGCCGATACTCCTCCAGTACGGCCTCCCACTCGACGTCCGCCATGTCGTCGACCCAGAAGTCGGCCCGTATCCGGCGGCCCAGCTGGGTGTAGGCGTGCCGCCGGTAGGCCTGCGGGTCGGCGATGATCCGGATCCGTGACAGGTCGACGGTCGCGTCGTCGCCGTTCTTTCCGGTGACCGGACGGGCCGTGAGCGTGCCCTTGTCGGAGACGACGAGCTGGGTGCCGTCGCCGCTCACCCGGTACCAGTCGAGCTTGTCGACCACTTCCTCCCACTTGCGCTTGGCCAGGTCGTAGCGGTCCAGCGCGGGCCTGGGGGCCTCGCCCCCCACCTCGTCCCGGTCCTCGCCGAGCTCTCCGGCCAGCGGTTCGCGCAGCCAGACGAACCCGCCCTTGACCGCGCTGAGCGCCGAGTAGCGGCCCTCGGGGACCGGCACCTGCACCACCCTGGCGGCGATGCCGTCCAGGTCGACGGTGATCGCGGTGTCGTCCTTCCGTTTCTTGTCATCGTCGTCGGGATCGCTGACCGGCCGGCCCTCGGAGCTGGGCGCGAACGGCGACGGGGTGCTCGCGGCCAGAGGCACCAGGTAGGGGCGGTATCCGAACGGGAAGGACAGGTCGAACGAGTGCGCGTCGTAGACCGGGTCGAAGCCCCGGCGGGACAGGAAAGCCAGATGATCTCCGGCGAACGCGGGCGAGACGTCCGCGAACCGGCCGTCGGTGACATCGGTGACGACGCGGTCCACCACGCGGGCCAGCCGGATCCGGCGCAGCGGCCTGGCCTCCGGGTGCGACCAGGCCAGCCAGGCGGAGTCGGGCGACCAGGCCAGCCCGTCGATCTCGCCGTTGGCCCGGGCCAGCTCGGTGACCTCACCGGACGCCACGTCCACCAGGAGCAGCCGGCCGTCCCGTGCCGCCACCGCGATCGTGTTCCCGTCGGGTGCGACGGCCAGATCGCCGACCTCGCCCAGCTTGCCCGCGGCGATCCTGCGGCTCTCCCCGCCGCTGGCCGGGCAGATCTCCAGTCCCTGGTTCTCTCCGTCGTCGAAGACCCACACCACCCGGTCCGTGCCGAGAACGCGCGGCTTCCCCGCGGCCAGGCCGGTGCTGAGCTGCCGTGCCGGGCCATCCCGATGGGTGAGCCAGTGCACCGTCCCCTGGACCTCCACCGCGCTGGCCCGCCCGGTCGCGTCCACGGCCAGGTCGTGCAGCCGCCACGTCGGATTGACCTGGTACGGCTGCCGCCCCCGGAGCGGGGAGCCGAGCCTGATGTCGAGCTTGCGCGCCTCGGCGTCGAGGCCGTCCAGCAGATACAGGTCCCCGGCGTTCTGGTAGACGATCCGGGTTCCGTCGGTGGTGGCGTGCCGGGCGTAGAAGACGTCGTGGTCGGTGTGGCGGCGCAGGTCGGTGCCGTCCAGCGCGCAGGAGTAGAGGTTGCCCACGCCCTCGTGGTCGGAGAGGAAGACCAGGCGTCCGCCGACGAGCATCGGGCTGGCGAAGTGGCCGTTCACATCCGCCA
This sequence comes from Streptosporangium sp. NPDC000396, assembly GCF_042898655.1. NCBI lineage: Bacteria > Bacillati > Actinomycetota > Actinomycetes > Streptosporangiales > Streptosporangiaceae > Streptosporangium > Streptosporangium sp. NPDC000396. Next base: position 114,997 of record NZ_JBIAZA010000028.1, on the reverse strand, counting down.
TGAGCCGGGTGAAGTCACCGTCCGCCTGCTGGACCCACAGGCGCCCCGCCGTACCGCCCCGGTAGCGTTTCCAGGTCGCCGGATCGCGGGCGAGGGAGGCGGTGAGCAGCGCCACCGCCCCCTCGGTGACCGCCAGGTCGGTGACCGGGCCGTAGGGCAACCGCTCGATCTGACCCTCGCCGAGCGAGTAAGCCCAGGTGCGTGAGGTGAATGGCTGGCCCGTCGCGCTGATCGCGAGAATCCTGCCGTCCGGCGTCCAGCCGCGCGTGCGGGTGCGGGGATCACCCCAGTAGGTCAGCCGCTCGGCGGAACCGGATTCCAAGTCGGCCAGGAACACCTCGGGATCGCCGTCGCGAACGCTTGTCCAGGCGACCTTCGTGGCGTCGGGCGAGAGACGGGGATGGCTCGCGGGTGCCCGGTCCGAGGAGAGGCGCCAGGCTCGACCTCCATCCGCGGGAGCCGCCCAGACGTCGTCGTCGGCGACGAACGTCAACATCTCCCGGGAGACGTGAGGAAATCGCAGGTAAAAACCAGAAACCATTGGTAAAGCATATGTCTGCCATCTGGTTGACCTTGATTATTTTCCCGGTCGATACGCTGAGCCCTATGACGCGAGCTGACAGGGACAAGCCGGTGGTGCTCTCCAAGATCTACACCCGCACCGGCGACGACGGCACGACCGCCCTCGGAGACATGAGTCGCACCCGCAAGACCGATCCCCGCCTGGCCGCCTACGCGGATGTGGAGGAGGCCAACGCGGCGATCGGCGTGGCCTTGGCCATGGGTTCCCTCCCCGAGGACATCACCGCGGTCCTCTCCCGGATCCAGAACGAGCTGTTCGACGTCGGCGCCGACCTGTGCACCCCGGTCGTGGAGAACCCCGAGTTCCCGCCGCTGCGGGTCGAGCCCTCCTACGTCGAGTGGCTGGAGGCGCGGTGCGACGAGTTCAACGAACGGCTTGAGCCCCTGCGCAGTTTCATCCTCCCGGGCGGCACCCCGGTCGTCGCCCAGCTCCACGTGGCCAGGACGGTGACCCGGCGGGCCGAGCGGAGCGTCTGGTCGGCCCTGGAGGCCCATGACGACGTCAACCCGCTGACCGCGAAATACCTCAACCGGCTGAGCGACCTGATGTTCATCCTCTGCCGGATCGCCGCCGGCGGCGACGAGATCCTCTGGAAGCCCGGCGCCACCCGCTAGACACGTGACTTCTTGATCACCTGAGCGAGCATTTCGACTCGGACCCCACGCGCCTCGGCAGCCAGAGGGCGAAGGTCTTTGCCGTCTCCCGTCAGGATCAGCGCCGGCCCCTCCGCTTCGGCGTACGCCACCACCAACGCGTCCACGGCGGAGGGAAGCGCCTTACGCTCGGCGCGCGTCATGGACGCGAGCGCCTTGGTGCGCAGACTCGCCGCACGCCTGGCAAGCTCCTTCGGAAGCTCGGTGCGGGGGCTCCGTGCCGGGGGAAAACGGTTGACGTCGGCGTCTCGTGCGGCGTTTCCCGTCAGGCACTCCACCAACACCACCGAGGGAATGAGGGGCGGCCACGTGTCTTCCCGGTGAAGGCGGCGCATGACGGCGATCGCCTCGGGGGTCCTGGCCGCCAGAAATGTGACAGCCCCCGAATCAAGGATCAAACGCGGCACGTCTAGGAGGCCATCCGTTTGGTTTCCCGAGAGGGGTCGACACGGTTCATGAGCTCGTCCGCGTATCTTTCCGCCGTCGCCCACTCCTCGTCCGTGACACCACGGTCAACCAGCTCGGCTTCGACCTCGGTGATGTAGTCGTCCATCTCGCTGGCGAGAATGGCATCGCGCACCGCCTTCTGGAAGATTTCGGAGGCGTTGAGCTTGCGGTGCCTCTTGAGCTGCGCGTCGAGCTCATCGTCGATGTAGACGTTCCTGCGAGCCATACACACAACTATACACACAGGGCCTCGCCCGCCACCTGCCGAACGATCTGACGCGCGGGGACGTCAGGCCACGTCGAGGTAGGCGCTGGGTGGGGCGGACTCCAGCCAGGCGACGAAACCGGTCAGGGCGCGATAGCCCATGGCGAGCTCGAACGCGCTCTGGCCGTTGCGGCACTCCAGCGCTGTCACGCCCTCGATGAACCCGTAGAACTCACCCGGCCCGATCCTGCGGCGCCCGGAAACCACAAGGCCGCGCCTCACGATCACGTGGCGCGGCCTTGGAAGCAGACCTATGAGCGGAATCCAGTTGAGCTGACCATCGGCGTAGCGGGCTACCCCTACTCGCCAACCTCGCTCCCCCGACATGGGGCGCAGGCAACACAGCACCGAGCCCCGGGATCGGGTCAGGATCAGCACGCGAGAGGCGAGAAGGGCGACAAGCAGCGCCATCACGATGAGCACGTCCAGCACCACCATGTTGCCGCCCCCAAAAAACGTACCGCTCAGAAGCAGAATTTATCCGACTTCTTCGCCGGCCGCGCGCAACCGGGCCTTGGCGCGCTTGGCCTCAAGAGCGGCCTCCGCGTCCTCCACGTTGGCATCCATCGAGGCCTGCGCACGCGCAAGCGCGTCCCTGGCCGCGGCGACGTCCACCTCGGAGCCGAGCTCGGCCATCTCGGCCAGGATCGACACCTCGTTGTCGGCCACCGAGAGGAACCCGCCGTGGACCGCGGCGACGAGGTCGGTCTCCTTACCGCCACGCTTGACCGTCAGCACGCCGCCCTCGACCAGGACGCCGAGCACGGGCGCGGCCTGAGGCAGGATGCCGATCTCGCCGTCGATGGTCTTGGCAATCACCATGTCGGCCTCGCCGGACCAGATCTCACGCTCCGGCGAGACGACGCCTACTCGCAGCTTCGCCACTTTCTCTCAGTTCCTTTCGAACCAGGTGCCGGTACGGCTCGCGCCGTACCGGCACCGAAGGCGACTAGCGGGCGAGTTCCTTGGCCTTGGCGATGGCCTGCTCGATGCCGCCCACCATGAAGAACGCCTGCTCGGGCAGGTGGTCGTACTCGCCGGCGCACAGGCCCTTGAAGGAGGCGATCGTCTCGTCCAGCGGCACGAACTCTCCCGGCTGGCCGGTGAACGCCTCGGCGGCGTACATCGGGTGGGAGAGGAACCGCTCGATCCGGCGCGCCCGCTGGACCGTGACCTTGTCCTCTTCGGAGAGCTCGTCGATACCGAGGATGGCGATGATGTCCTGCAGTTCCTTGTACTTCTGCAGGATTCGCTTGGTCTCCTGGGCGACGGCGTAGTGCTCGTCACCGATGATCAGCGGGTCCAGGATCCGCGACGAGGAGTCGAGCGGGTCCACCGCGGGGTAGATGCCCTTCTCCGAGATCGGCCGCGAGAGAACGGTCTGCGCGTCGAGGTGCGCGAACGCGTTGTGCGGGGCCGGGTCGGTGATGTCGTCGGCGGGGACGTAGATCGCCTGCATCGAGGTGATCGAGTGACCGCGGGTCGAGGTGATGCGCTCCTGGAGAACACCCATCTCGTCGGCCAGGGTCGGCTGGTAACCCACCGCGGACGGCATACGGCCGAGCAGGGTGGACACCTCGGAACCGGCCTGGGTGAACCGGAAGATGTTGTCGATGAACAGAAGCACGTCCTGCTTCTGCACGTCACGGAAGTACTCCGCCATGGTGAGGGCGGAGAGCGCGACGCGCAGACGCGTGCCCGGGGGCTCGTCCATCTGGCCGAAGACGAGCGCGGTGTCCTTGAGAACGCCGGCCTCGTCCATCTCCAGCCAGAGGTCGTTACCCTCACGGGTGCGCTCGCCGACGCCCGCGAACACCGAGGTGCCCGAGAACTTCAGCGCGACTCGGCGGATCATCTCCTGGATCAGAACGGTCTTGCCGACACCGGCGCCACCGAACAGACCGATCTTGCCACCCTTCACGTACGGGGTGAGCAGGTCGATGACCTTGATGCCGGTGGGCAGCATCTCGGTGCGCGACTCAAGGGTGTCGAAGGAGGGCGACGGGCGGTGGATGCCCCAGCGCTCGTTCACCTGGAGGGACGACTTCTCCACGTCCAGCGGCTCGCCGAGGGCGTTCCACACGTGGCCCTTGACGATGTCGCCGACCGGCACCGAGATCGGCGCGCCGGTGTCGGCCACCGCCGCACCACGGACCAGGCCGTCGGTGGGCTGCATGGAGATGGCGCGGACCAGGTTGTCACCCAGGTGCTGGGCGACCTCCAGGGTCAGGGTCTTGGTCTCTCCCGCAAGGAGGACGTCGACGGTCAGCGCGTTGAAGATTTCGGGCATCGCCTCGACGGGGAACTCCACGTCGACGACGGGACCGGTGACCCGCGCGACGCGGCCCACGCCGGTCTCAACAGTCTGTGCAGTCATTTCACTCTTTCCCCGCTGCGGCGTCAGCCAGCGCGTTCGCGCCACCGACGATCTCGCTGATTTCCTGGGTGATCTCGGCCTGACGAGCCTGGTTCATCTGCATGGTGAACACGCGGATGAGCTCGTTGGCGTTGTCGGTCGCCGACTTCATGGCTCGGCGGCGCGAGGCCTCCTCGGCGGCCGCCGAGTGGAGCAGCGCGGTGAAGATGCGCGACTCCACATAACGCGGCAGCAGCGAGTCAAGCACGGCCTCCGCACTCGGCTCGAACTCGAAGTACGGCAGGGGCGTGTCCGGCTTCTCGGTGGTCTCCTCGACCTCCAGCGGCAGGATCCGCTTGACCACGACCTCCTGCGTCAGCATCGAGACGAACTCGGTGGAGACGATGTGGATCTCGTCCACCCCGCTCTCGGCCGAGAAGGACTCGATCAGCGCGTCGGCGATCTCCTTGGCGTTGGCGTAGGTGGGCTTGCGGGAGAACCCCGTCCACTGCCCGCCCATCTGCCGTCCGCGGAAGGAGTGCCAGGCGACGCCCTTGCGCCCCGTCACGAAGGGCAGGGGCTCGATGCCCTTGCTCCGCAGCAGGCCGCCGAGCGCCTCCGCCTCACGCAGGATGTTGGCGTTGAAGCCACCGCAGAAGCCGCTGTCGCTGGTGACGATGAGCACGGCCGCCTTGCTGGGCCGCTCCTTCGCCACGGTCAGCGGGTGGTCGACGCTCGCCGTGTTGCTGACGACGCCCGTGACGGCGCGAGTGATCTCACGCTCGTACGGCACGGCCGCCTGCATCCGCAGCTGCGCCTTCACGATGCGCGACGAAGCGATGAGCTCCTGGGCGCGCGTGATCTTCGCCGTGGACTTGACCGACTTGATCCGCCGCCGCAGCAGTCTTAGCTGGGCACCCATCGGTTACTTCTTCTCAGCCGTGCGGACGTGCTTGGTGATCTTCTCCTGGCCGACCTCGCCGGCCTCGAGCGCGGCGACGGGCTCGTCGCTGATCAGCATCTCGCCCGTGGAGGTCTCGAAGGCCTTCTTGAACTCGGTGATGGCGTCCTTGAGAGCCGTCACCGCGTCGTCGGACAGCTCCTTGGTCTCACGGATGCCGTCGAGGATGCCCTTGTTCTTGCGCTCCAGGTAGTCGAGGAACTCCGCCTCGAAGCGGCGGATGTCCTCGACCGGGACGTCGTCGAGCTCACCGGTGGTGCCCGACCAGACCGACACGACCTGCTTCTCCACCGGGAACGGGGCGTACTGGGGCTGCTTGAGCAGCTCGACCAGACGCTGGCCACGCTCCAGCTGGGCGCGGGAGGCCGCGTCCAGGTCGGAGGCGAAGGAGGCGAAGGCCTCCAGGTCACGGTACTGCGACAGGGACAGACGCAGCGTACCGGCGACCTTACGCATCGCCTTGACCTGCGCCGAGCCGCCGACTCGGGAAACGGAGACACCGACGTTGATGGCCGGACGCACACCCGAGTTGAACAGGTCGGTCTCGAGGAAGCACTGGCCGTCGGTGATGGAGATGACGTTGGTCGGGATGAACGCCGAGACGTCGTTACCCTTGGTCTCGATGATCGGCAGACCGGTCATCGAGCCACCGCCCATCTCGTTGGAGAGCTTCGCGCAGCGCTCCAGCAGGCGGGAGTGTAGGTAGAAGACGTCGCCGGGGAACGCCTCACGGCCCGGCGGACGACGCAGCAGCAGCGAGACGGCGCGGTAGGCGTCGGCCTGCTTGGTCAGGTCGTCGAAGACGATGAGAACGTGCTTGCCCTGGTACATCCAGTGCTGGCCGATGGCCGAGCCGGTGTAGGGGGCGAGGTACTTGTAACCGGCCGGGTCGGACGCCGGGGCGGCGACGATGGTGGTGTACTCCATCGCGCCCGCCTCCTCAAGGCGGCCCTTGACCTGGGCGATCGTGGACCCCTTCTGGCCGACCGCGACGTAGACGCAGCGAACCTGCTTGTTGGGGTCGCCGGAGAGCCAGTTCTCCCGCTGGTTGAGGATGGTGTCCACGGCGATGGCGGTCTTGCCGGTGCCACGGTCACCGATGATCAGCTGGCGCTGGCCGCGGCCGATCGGCGTCATGGCGTCGACCGCCTTGAGGCCGGTCTGCAGCGGCTCCTTCACCGGCTGGCGCTGAACCACGGACGGGGCCTGGAGCTCCAGAGGGCGCAGGCCCTCGGACTCGATCGGGCCCCTGCCGTCCATCGGAACGCCCAGCGGGTCGACCACGCGACCGAGGAAGTTGTCGCCGACCGGCACGGACAGGACCTCGCCCGTCCGGCGGACCGACTGGCCCTCCTCGATCTTGCTGAAGTCACCCAGAATAACGACACCGATCTCCCGGACGTCCAGGTTCAGTGCCAGGCCACGCGTGCCGTCCTCGAACTCGAGCAGCTCGTTCGCCATCGCCGAGGGCAGGCCGGAGACATGGGCGATACCGTCGCCGCAGTCGACGACGGTCCCGATCTCCTCGCGCGCGGCACCTTCCGGCTCGTACGCCTGGACGAAGCGCTCAAGTGCGTCCCGGATCTCGTCCGGCCGGATCGTAAGCTCCGCCATCTCTTTTCAGTCTCCCTATTCGCCTAGCCGGCCAACCGGCGGCGGACTTCTTCGATTCGTCCCGCGACAGTGGTGTCGATGAGGTCGTCCCCGATGTGAACCGAGAACCCTCCGAGCACTCGCGGATCCACCTCGACGTTCAGATGAACGTCGCGGCCGTATGAGGTGCGCAGCCACGTGGCGAGACGTTGCTTCTGCTCCTCGGAGAACTCGACGGCACTGCGCACCACCGCGACAAGGCGCTGCCGCTGGGCGGCGACCAGGTTGCCGAACTCCTCCAGTCCTCTGTCCAGGCTACGTCCTCGTGGATGTACCACAAGCTGCGTAATCAGACGAAGGGTGCTGGGGGCGACCTTGCCGCCGAGCAGGGAGCCGAGCAGCTCCCGCTTGGCCTGCTCGGGAGCGCTCGGGCTGGTCAGCGTCCGGTACAGCTCCAGGTTCGAGGCGACGATGCGCCCGAACCGGAACAGCTCGTCCTCGACGTCGTCGAGCTTGCCCTGCCCCTCGGCCTCGGCCGCGGCCGCGATGACGCCGAGACGCTCAAGGGCGTCGGTCAGGTCACCGGACCGTCCCCACTTCGCGGACACCGCCGCGACGACCGTCTCCAGCGCGGCGTTGCTCACCTTGCCCTCCAGCAGCACCTGGATGGCTTGCGCCTTCTGGGCCGCCGGGCGGGCGGGGTCGGACAGGGAACGGCGGAGCCCGTGCTCACGGTCGAGCAGGTCGGCGACCGCGAAAAGCTCGTCGGCCAGCGAGCCGAGGTCCGCGCTTCCCGCCACGGCGTTGAAGCGCTCTTCGACCTCGGCCAGCGAAGCCCTGCTCAGGCCTCTCATCAGCGAACCGCCGCCCTGCTCGACTCAAGCTCCTCAAGGAACCGGTCGACGGTGCGACGCTGACGCGCCTCGTCCTCGAGGGACTCACCGACGATGCGGCCGGCCAGTTCGACCGACAGGCGGCCGATCTCAGTGCGGAGCTGGGCGAACGCCTGCTGGCGGTCGGCCTCGATCTGGGCGTGGGCGGCCTCGATGAGGCGGCGAGCCTCTGCCTGAGCCTCGTCGCGGAGCTCGGCCTTGATCTGCGCGCCCTGCTCACGAGCCTCTTCACGCAGGCGGGAAGCCTCGTGACGAGCCTCGGCGAGCTGGTCCTTGTACTGCCTGAGAGTCTGCTGTGCTTCTTCCTGCGCGTCCGCGGCCCGCTTCAGGCCACCTTCGATGGCGTCGACACGCTCGGCCAGAACCTTCTGGATACGGGGAACCAGGAGACGACCGACGAAGAACAGGACAACCAGGAACGCGAATCCACCGATGACCATCTCCCCCACGTCTGGGAGGAGTGGGTTCTTCGCTTCCTCTGCCGCTAGCAGAATCATAAGTGCTGCCTTCCGTCAGGGCGGGTCGCGTATCAGCCTTGGAAGGCGAACGCGAGCGCGATACCGATCAGCGCGAGCGCCTCGGCGAAGACGAAGCCCAGGATCATGTTCTGGCGGATCAAACCGTAGGCCTCGGGCTGGCGGGCGATAGCCTGCACACCCTGACCGAAGATGATGCCGATACCAACGCCGGGGCCGATCGCGGCAAGGCCGTAACCGATCGAACCGAGGTCACCGGTCACTTCGGCGAGCAGAGGCAGAGCGCTCATTACTTGGGTTCCTTTTCTATCGACCAGTGGGAGTCCACCGGGGCTTGTGGTGGCGGTGGGGCGAAAGTCTCAGTGCGCGGCGTGCAGCGCGTCGTTGATGAACATCGCGGCCAGCAGTGCGAACACGTAGGCCTGCAGCGCCTGGATGAACAGCTCGAAGGCGGTGAGCAGGATCGTCATGATGACCCCGAGCAGACCGATCGGCGCACCGAGCGGGGTCAGCTGGACGAACAGGAAGTGCCAGCCGACTTCGGAGAACAGCGCGACGATCAGGTGACCGGCCATCATCGTGGCGAACAGTCGCACCGCGTGCGTGATGTGGCGCAGGAAGAAGGTCGAGATGAGCTCGATCGGCGCGACCAGGAAGTAGATCCACGTCGGCAGGCCGGGCGGGAACATCACGTTCTTGAAGAAGCCGACGGGCCCCTGGTGCTTGATTCCCAGGTACATCACCAGCACCCAGATGCCGACCGACAGGACCGCGGGGTAGCCGATCCGCGACATCACGGGGAACTGGATGAAGATGACGGAACCGAACAGGTTCATGATCCACACGAAGAGGAACAAGCTGAACAGCAGCGGCATCCAGCGGTCGCTGTCCTTGCCCAGGTTCGGCCGGGCGATCTGCTCGCGGACGAACTCGTAGGCGAGCTCACCGATGTTCTGGATGTTCTTCGGCACCAGCTTCGGCCTGGAGAACGCGGCATAGGCGAGCGCGATGACCAGCAGCACGGCGGTCAGCGCGAGCAGAGCCGGCTTGTTGAACCAGGCTTGACCTTCGACGAGCGGCGGCCAGTCGAATAGGCCGAGCCCCGGGGCTTCGAACTCCTCGGAGGCGAGAGGCGTCAGCGCGGCGCTCACTCGGCGTTCCCTTCGTCGTGATGGTTGATCAAAAAGTCACCCGGCGGCCACACCTTGGAGGGGACGGCCGGATGGAGACTGCGAAGAGGGCGAGGAAGCCAGGACTCGTTGGCTCCGACAGACGTTCCCCTGCCTTGTTTATCGCGCACGCGACAATAGCAGGCGTGACTGTGACTAGTCATATCGAGCCAGCCTCGAGAGATTTCCCCCCAGGTGCCCGGCGACCGGTCGGTGCCCCGTCTGTCAAGGCGAGTGTAGGGGACGGCTGGAAAAGAGTGCGACGTGTCATCCCTTCTTCTCCTCAAGAAGTCCGGGGACCTTGACGTCGGGGTCGACGTAGAGCATGCGGAGCCGCATGAAGCCACGCGCCTCGCCGATGGTCCAGCAGATCGTGCAGATGATGACGGTCACGCTGAACGCTCTCGGGCTCCACACCGTGGCGTCCTCGAAGTATTTCAGCGTCACAGCCAGCACGAGGATCTTCGCGAAGTAACTGCCCAGCGCCGCGGCCATCATCATCGTGGGCGAGATCCGCGCCGCGTAGGCGACCGCGATCAGGCTGATGGTGAAGAAAGCCCCCACGACGAGAACACCGATACCCGCCCCCAGAGCACCCTTGGTGCCCGCGAGGAACGCGGCGGCGACGACAGCGATCAGACCGACCAGGGCCGTGGGAAGCGCGGCCGCCTTGAGGATTCGGAGATCGTTGTCCTGCATCAGGGCTCCAAGTGCGGTTATCAAGCGAGCGATTGCTAGGGAACAGGTCCCGTTCACGGAAACTTCCTGCTAGTGAAAGCTATCACAAGCTCAGCGAAGCCCGCCTTTACCTGCCGTTTCAAGTAAATGATCATGGTCGCTCAATGGGCACACCCGGCGCCGCCGGCCACCGTACACCTGGATCGCGACTCGCCATTCGGATTCACGACTCCGCCGGCGGCCACGGCGGGCCGCCACCCCCGCGGACCGGCGACGGAACCCCCGCCGGGCAACCGAGCATACGACCTTCCGGACCCCGGCACCCGCAATCAATTTCATCGGTTCATTTAGTTGCCAAAAAGGAACTATTTTCTTTTGATTTCATTTGTGAGCCACGTCACATTGAAATGAACTTCACTCGATTAATTCACGCATGCAATAGTCGAATCGCCTGGGCAAAATGGCAAAAAAGCAAGACAAGAAGGGATTCACCATGCAGAATCACGACCTCGCGCCGGATTTCGCCGCGGACTTCGAGCTCTTCGCCCGTGAGCTGTCCGGCGACGAGATGGAGGCCGGTCGCTCGTTCGGTTCCTCCCTGAGCTCCGCCTTCACGTTCTCCACCGGCACGTGCAGCAGCGCGAGCTCCGTCTCCACCGCCGGCTCGTCCGCCAGCGGCTGAGCTTAAGGACTAGGAAGAGGGGAGGTCCCAGTCCGATGCCGCGCTCCAACGCCGCATCCGGTTTGGCGGATGACGCGCAACTGGCCTGGGATCTCCCAGTCGCCTTCGCCCCACCCGTGGAGATCGTTTCCGGAGACAGTTCCGGCGTACTGCTGTACCGGAAGGACACCGGACGATATTTCCAGCTCGGCCGCAGCTCGCGATTGTTCATCCCGCACCTGCAGGAGGGCGTCACCCCCGAATATCTGGTCCGGAAGGTCTCCGACCTATTCCAGGTCCAGGAGCCCGTCGCGGCCCACACGGTCGCGAGATTTCTTTCGGAGATCCGCGGGATGGGCCTGCTGAACGTCCCGCCCATGGAGAAAGGCCGGCGTGGCAGGGCCTCCCGGGTCTTGGCGGACATACCCATGCGGCGGCTCGTCCTCGTACGTGACACCTCTCCGCCGGCGGCCTCTGGCAGGCCCGCGACGCCCCGGAGCCTGACGCGAATCATCGCGGGGACGTCCGTATTCGTGGTCGCCCTGCTGGCTGCCGGTGTGGCCGCGCTGGCGGCGATCCGGCTGCTCGACGTCAGGGCCCTCGGGAGCACCTCGATCGTGATCCCGCTCGTCCTGCTGCTCCACCTGACACTGCACGAGGCGAGCCACTGGCTGGCCTGCCGGTACTACGGCGTCACGGTTCCCGAGGCCGGGATCGCCTTCTGGTTCGGGATCCTGCCCAGACCCTACGTCGACCGTTCCCACGCCTACCGGCTTGCCCGCCGTACGCCGCTGGTCGTCATCACGACGTCGGGGATCGTCGTCGACGCGCTGAACGCCGGCATAGCCGGAACACTGGCCTTCGCCACAGACGATCCCGCGCTCCGCGCGACCGCCGCGGCGGTCGCGTACACCCTTCTGATGACCCTCGCGAACGACGTCAACCCCTTGCTGCCCAGTGACGGGTTACACGCGATCGAGGCGGCTACCGGCCATCACTCGTTCCGCCGCAGGGCCATCCAGTACCTGCTCACGCTTGCTCTCCGGCTTCCTCCCTCGCATCACCACGAGTTCGCCAGCCGCCGGCTCCGTCTGCTCTATCTCGGCTACGGCGTCCTGGCACTCGCCTATCTGGCCGTCGTGGCCCTGCTCGTCGTTCGTTTCATCGCATCGATCGGGGGATGAGAATGCGAATCCGTCAATCCGCCGCCATCGCGCCCTTCGTTCTCGTGCGCTTCTCCGGATGCGCGGCAACCGGGCCGCACAAGCTCCGGGCAAGCCGGGCGGTGGCCGCGCTCGACGAACTGCGGGAGTGTCGGCTCCGGCTGGAGGAGCTCACGGACCCGCTGACCGACGCGCTGCACGAACTCGTGCCCGCCCTGCCCGCCGGGGAACGCCGTGCCGCGATAAGCCTCCGGCGGGACGTGCACAACGGCCGCATCCCGCGAACCCCCGAGGACATGCGAAACCGGATAGCGACCCGGCTCGCTCCGGACGTGCGGCAGGCGCTGGCACGCTGGCTGGCGTTCCTGGAGCGGTCCGAGGCGGCCATGGCGGCCTACACGGAGATCTTCGAAGCGGAACTCGCCGAGGCCGAGGCCGAGCTGATCGAGCAGGCCGGCACGGACGAGATGATCAAGGCCCTCTCCCTTGTCTCGCCGGAGGTGACGGCCGCCGTCCTGCGGGGAGATCTGGCCCGCGCGGGGACCAAGACGAGGCGGAAACTGTTACGCACGCTCTTCAACTACTTCGTGCGGGCGACGGTCAAGACGAGTCCCCTCGGCTGGTTCAGCCCGGTGGCGGTGTGCTCGATCGGCGGCGAAGACCTCGGAGGCAGCGCCGGGGGAGGTTCCTACCAGACGGTCGCGACCCTGCCCCAGGCCCTCTATCTCCGGCTCCTCCAGCGTTTCTGCGCGCACGAGTCCGCCGGCCGCCACCTGCGGTTCCACCCCGCCCGGCGGCTTGACAGCACCCGCATGCTGCGTGCCGCGTACTCCCACACGCGGACCAACAGCTTCTTCTGGCGCGAGGATTTCCTGACGGACATGACCGTCCATCGCGACCAGGCACGCGCGGTGCCCCACGGCATGTCCGGTGAACACGTGCTCGCCGCGCTTCGCGGGGAGGATCCGGGGGCGTCCTGGTCGCGGGTGGCCCGGCTGACCGACTCGGGACTCCTCCGCCTGGAGGCGGCGTGGGATCAGGGTGAGTACGACGCCCACCACTCGATGCTGACGCTGGCCGAACTGCCCGGCGTGAAAGACGCGATGGGGCCGGAAGTGGCCCACGCGCTGCGCGGCATCCGCAACGACATGCTCGAGCTGTCCGAGGCCGAGCCTCGGCTGCGCGCGGCCCTCGCCTCCCGGATCACGCGTCAGGCCAGAAAACTCGACGAGGCCACGGCGACGGCCACGGCGCCCCGGGTTCCCGATCTGGCCGTGCGGGAGGACGTCGTCAGGAACGACCCGCTCCCCGCACTGCCACGATGGGTCGACGACGCGCTCTCCGGATACGGACGGCGGCTGTCGGCCCATATGAGAGTCCTGCCGCAGTACGCGAGCATGCTCGGGTTCTGGCGGCAACACGTCGCGCCCGTCCATGACTCTCTCCCGCTGCCGGCGTTCCTCGCCCTCTACATGACCACGCCCGGCCCGCATCTGCGGCGCAACATCGACATCCGGCTGTCCGACGGCCCGGTCCTCGACATCGGCCCGGGCCCCTCGACGCTCCGGCCTGCCTTCGCGGTCCTGTTCCAGCTCGCCACCCTGGAGAACCAGGAACGGGTGATCGTCCTGAACCAGCTCATGGACGGTGCCGGAGGCGTGACCGCCCGCTTCCGCAAGCTGCTGGCCTCCCGGCTCCTCGAAGATCCGCTCCAGACGTGGCTCGACCATCTGACGCCGGAGGGCTCGCGGCCCCTGGAACTCACGGTGGCCTCGGACTGGAACCCCGTCCAGGCGCGCTGCGTGGGCCGTGTCCGCGCGCTCGACCTGGGCGGCGGGCTGGTCCCCTCGGGAGAGCCGGTGTCGCTGGACCAGCTGCGGATCCGGCTGGAGGAGCACTCGGGGACATTGGTCGTGGAGGACGAGCAGGGCCCCGTCGTTCCCTTCTACTCCGGGCTCGTTCCCCGCCACATACTGAACGGGCCCGCCAACGTACTGTCCACTATCGCCAGCCCGTGGTACTGCTCGGTTCCCGAGGCGCCGGGAACCGCCTCGCTGTTGCTTCGCCTTGAGCGGCCCACCGGAGTCGTGCACAAACCTCGCGAACGCGCCGGCGCGGTGATCACTCGAAGAGCTCACTGGATGGTGAGCGCGGAGGAACTGCTGGCCGAGGTGAAAGCACCCACCCCTGCCCTGACCTTCGCGGCCTATCGTGACTGGGCTCGGGCCCACGGGCTCGCGGACGAGCTCTTCGTACGCCGGGGAACCACGGAGCCCGACCTGTTCGCCAAGTCCCGCAAGCCGCTCTGGCTGTCCGGCACCGTGCCCATCTCGGTCTCGGGCCTGCTCGACTCGCTCTCCGCAGAGGAGATCCTCATCATGGAGGAAGCCCTCCCCCGGCTCGGGGAGAACTCACCCGTGATCGACGGACACCCGCGCACGACGGAGTACATCGCCCATCTGAGCTGGGACGGGTGCTGACCATGAATTCCTGGCTCTACTGTGCGATATATCCCGGCGCCTTCGATCGGCTGGACAGCGTGATCCAGGAGCTCGTGGCAGGGACACGCGGCCTGATCGAGACCGGACCCGAACGGAACCGCTGGTTCTTCCTTCGGTTCTTCGACGTCGGCGGCCCGCATGTCAGGCTGCGCGTCCAGGGACCGGCCCGGCTTCTGGACGACGTCTACACCGACCTCGTCAACCGCTTTCCCGGCTTCCTGCGCGATGTCCAGGCCGATCCGGGTGCCCCGGTCGTGTCCGTGCCCGGGACACCACTCATGGACTACTGGGAGGCCGTCGACGTCCGGCTCTACGAGCCCGAGCTACGCCGGTACGGAGGCGTCGAAGGAGTCCGGGCGGCCGAAGGCAACTTCACGATCTCCAGTGAGATCGCGTTACGGGCGGTCAGCGCGAACCTCGACTACCTCCAACGCCAAGCCCTCGCGGCGCTGACGATGGAGAGCGCCGTACGGCACTGCCTGCCCGGCGCCGGCGAGCAGTTCTGGGCCAAGTACTTCTGGTACTGGACCGGCAGGGACGAGCCTTTCGCGCCCGAGGCCCGAGCCGCCGCGGCCTCGTCGACCGCCCGGCTCGAACCCGTTCTCGGCGCCGCCCGGAGCACTCTCCCGCCGCATCTCGTGCAGGACGCCGAGGAGTACGGCAGGGCGATCCGGGCGACCGCCTCCGACGCGATCGCCGGCGGGATTCCGCTCACCGCCTGGCAGTGGGTCTTCCACCTACTGCACCTGCACAACAACCGGCTGGGAATCGTGCCGGGTGACGAAGCCGTACTCGCCGCCCTGCTGGGCGGAACACCGAAGGAGGATGCCGATGCGGGTGAGCACCGATCCGGTGGCCGGCCCACCGCCGCCCACCACTGAGGCCGCCGCACTACGGCGGCTGGATCCGCTCATCGACGGCCGCGGCGGCCTGATCAACCTGGTCACGCGGATCCCGGTGCCCACCGGGCGGCAGCGCTTTCCGGTGTGTACCGCGGCCATGGGCAACCCCGGGTCGCTCCTGCCGGGCGTGGCGGATATGCCCAGCCGCATGTCATGGGCCTCTCTGGACGGCGCGGGCAGCGGGTTCGCCGAGGAGACCGCCAAGCTGACCGCCACGGTCGAGGCGATCGAGCGCTATTCCAGCTGTCTGTGGGACCCGGAGCAGTTCCTGTGGGCCAGCGCGCGCTCTCTCGGTGACGAAGCACTGGACCTCGAGCGCATCCCGCGATGTTCCGAGTCCGAACTGGCCGCTCCCGCATGCCCGATCCTGGCTCCCGACCCGGACGCGCCGATTCGCTGGGTACGCGGCGTGGACCTGGCCAGCGGAGAGCCACGATGGCTGCCCGCGGTCATGGTCTACCTCCACATTCCCTTCGTGAGCCGTGGTGAGCGGTTCTGGCTGCCCATCTCCACGGGAACCGCGGCGCACTTCGACTACGACAGAGCCCTGCTCGGCGCCGTGCTCGAATGCGTCGAGCGGGACAGCATCGCGCTCACCTGGCTGCAGCGGCTGGCACTGCCGAAGATCGAGATCGACGTCTCCGATCCGACCCTGGACCGGGCGCTGGAGATCTCCTCCGCGTCCGGCCTCAGGACGCTGTTCTTCGACGCGACGACCGACCTGGGCATCCCGACGGTCTACAGCGTGGACATCGATCCGCAGTCGACGAGGGTGCGCACCTACGTGATGTGCTCCACGGAGCTCGACCCGGGGCGGGCCGTGGCCAAGGTGATGCGGGAATCGTCCTCCGGACGACTGTCCATGCAGTACCAGAAGCCCAACGACAAGCCGCTGGACGACTACATCGAGGTGTTCGACGGCGCGGTCCACATGGCGATGGCGGAACGTGAACACGCGTTCGATTTCCTTCTGAACTCCCCGCACCGGCGCCGACTCTCCGACATGATCCCGGCACTGCCGGACTCCCCCGCCGAGCGCCTGTCGTGGGTGGTGCGGAAGCTTCAGGACGCCGGGTGCACGGTCTACGCCGTGGACATCACCTCCGACGAGGCCAGGTCGACAGGTCTGCGCGTGGTACGGGTCATCGTCCCCGAACTCGTCCCGCTGAGCTTCTCCTACCGGGCCCGTTTCCTGGGCACTCCCCGGCTCTACGCGGCCCCCGAGCGCATGGGCCTGCCGGTGCGCGCGGAATCCGACATCAATCCGTGGCCGCAGCCCTTCGCCTGATCAGTCCGGAGAAAGAAATGAACACGACACATGTCATCGCCATCGGGCCTTTCGCGGCCGACGTGGCCGCGGTGCTCCAGCGGCGGGGGGTGGACGACGAACCGACCCTCTTCGCCCAGGGGCACGGCGTGGTGACCAGTCTCCTGCCCCCGGCGGACGCCTACGTCCTCGTGACCTCGCGGCACGACTCGAAGCTGGTGGTGGAAGTCGGCGACCTGATCGGGAAGTGGGGTGCGTCCTTCGTCCCCGTGGTGCACGAGACACGCCGGCTCAGAGCCGGTCCCCTCTCCCTTCCCGGAGGGACCGGAGCCTGTGTCGAGTGTTTCGAGCGCCGGACCATACAGCATTCGACCATCGGCGGCGCCCTGTCCGACCTGCACGCCTTCTACGCGAGGGACCCTGCGGGCCCCGGCGGCCACCTTCCTTCCCAGGTACTGATGGCCGCCGGGCTGGCGCAGTGGGGGCTGGCCACGCTGCGCGGCGGCTTGGGAGCCCACGGCGCCTATCGGGCCGCGAACATGACGAAATCCCAGTTCACGCAGGGGCGGACGGTGGGGGTGCACGGGTGCCCCCACTGCTATCCCCTCTCGAGGGGGATCTCGCGACGGGATCGCTCGTGGCGCGGACTCACCGACCATCTCGCCGCGGGCGCCGGACCGAAGAAGGACACGTGAACACCGAAAGCACCATGGACTCTCGGCGTATCGCCGCCGCCATCGCCCGCGACCCGCAGCTGTCGCTTCCGGACCACCTCAAGGTCGTGGACGGCCTTGTGATCGCGGAGGTGCGCAAGGGCGAGCTCCTCGTCGAGGGCATCGCCAAACCGCAGCTCTTCACCGGCCGGCACGTCGAGTTCGTACATCGGCTGCTTCCCCTCCTGGACGGGCGGCGGTCCACGGCGGAGATAGCCGGGTTACTCGGCCTCCCCTCAGTGGAGACCGTCACGACGGCGCTCTCGCTGCTCTACTCCTGCGGCATGCTGGAATCGGGCCCGGCTCCCGAGGAGACCCACGCGCTGGAGCACACTCCCGTACCCCCGCACGTGCTGAGCTATCTGAGCAGAAATGTGGACTCCACCCGGAATAACCCCTCCGGCGTGCACGCCGCCCTGAAACTGGCACGGCAGCCGGTCGTGGTGGCCGGCCCTCCCTCCACACTGCGGTCGACACTGGTGCGGTCGCTCGCCGAATGCGGCGTGGCATCGACGCGGGAGGAGGAGGCGCCGCCCGCCCCCATCTCCCTGCCGTCCGCTCCGATCGCCGTCGTGATCGACGACGGCACGCTGGACCTGGAGCAGGTCCCCGCCTTCGATGCCTCGGTGCGGGCGAACGGCGGACGCTGGTTCCTGGTTTCCCTGACCGGACCGGGTGCCGTGATCAGCCCTCTCTTCGAGAACGGCTGGTCCGGCTGCCTGTCGTGCTACCGCGCGCAGCGCCCGCTGGAGCGATCGGAGCAGGCAACGACGCTCCACCCCTGGCAGGAGGACTTTCTGGCAGGCGTGCTGGGTAACGAGGTGTGCCGCCTGGCCACCGGGGTGCAGCCCGTCTACGACGAGTCGGCGATCACCGTCCTCGACTTCGACGCCTGGACGACCGAGATCGAGACGTCCGTCCAGCTCCCGGGCTGCCAGGCCTGCCTGCCCGGCACCGAACCGATCGAGAACGAAAACCTGATCGTGGTCGCCTTCGAGCAGGAGGCCACGCAGCCCCCCCGGCGCTACATCCCGGCCAACGCGCACCAGAACCACTACAGCACCTCGAACGTCGAACTCCAGTTTCTGGACCGGCCGCGTGACTGGCAACCGGTCGACGCCGTCGGCGAGGCCGGCGTGGAGCTGACGACGCTGCTGGAGCACTCCTTCGGCGTCCGTGAGCTCATCCCCGCGACATCGTCGCGGGCGGCCACCCGCCGCCGCTGGGCCCCCACCGGTGGCAACATGGGCTCCCCGACCGCCTATCTGATACCCCCGGCATCCAACCGGGTGGGGCTCGAACCGGTGGCGCACGTATACGACCCGTCGGCCAACCTCCTGCTGCGGAGCCGGACCACCGTGTCCGCCGAACAGCTCGCCGGCATCGTCCCGGGAGCCGGGGCTCAGGCGGACGCCGTCCTGGTCCTGGTCGGTGACTGCTTCAAGCTCATGGAGAAATACCAGGGATTCGGGTACCGGATCATCAACCTGGACGCGGGCGTCGCCACCTGGCATCTGGCGTTCCAGGCCGCCCACCTCGGATGGACGATCACGGCGTTCGCGGAATGGGACGACGGCCGCCTAGTCGACCTCCTCGACCTCGACATCCAGCAAACACCCATCACCGCGGTGCTCGCGCTCCGCCGTACGAGCATGGACCCCGGACGAGAGGACGCCTCCCATGACTAGCCAGGTCTCCGGCTACCGGTCGAAGGAGATCGTGAAGGACCTCATCCGGCGGTCACATCTCGCGGGCGGGACCAGCCGGGCGCCGGAACGGAACCCCCCTGCCGCAGAAGCCTCAGGACACCTCCTACCCCTGGCGAGCACGCCCACGGTCGACCCGATGACCGTCCTGGCTCTGCGCCAGTCCACGCGGTTCTACCGCCCGGACGGCATCGACCAGGCGACGATGGCGGGCGTCCTCCAGGCGCCGTCCTCGGCGCGGGCGGCTCTCGGCACGGCGGCGACCGTTCCGCACGTCCAGATCCTGGCCGCCGCCTACAGGGTGGAGGGACTGCGGCCCGGACTCTACGACGTGGACTCCGCCGGGACGCGGGTCTCCTTCCTCCTCGAGCTTCCCCCCGCCCGCGAGTGGCTGCTGCAGGACGAGTTCGCCGACGCGGCCCTCGTGACCGTGGTCACCTGCGACCTTCCCGCCGTCGCGGCGGCCGGCGCCCATGCCCACAGGCTGGTCATGCACCAGGCCGGAGTGGCCGCGCACAGCATGTGGCTGGCCGCGGGCGGGCGCGGGCTCTCCGGATCCATATTCGGCGGGCTGGTTCCCTGGGGTATGCCGCTGACCGGCTTCCAGCCGGGAGGCACCCGGAGCCCGCTTCTGGCGTTCGCCTGCGGCTTCCCCATGTCCGATCCGGCGATCAGCCCTTGGGGAACAGCGGGCGGGTGGACGGGAGATTCCTAGAACTGTGGACTCCACGGTTGTCACATCACGCGGACGGCCGGGATCGGCCCCGGAGCGGACCCTCGGAGACACCGGCGGAGGTGGCGCGGGCCGGTGGCCGGCTCTCGCCTCCCCGGAAGTCGTTGTCCCGCATCCCCAGGCTTACATCCCGGCCGTCCCCGGGTTCAGTCGGCGCCGACCCGGCCGGCTCCGTCACGGCGCTGCTCCAGGCCGTTCTCACCCCGTGAGGACGGTCCCCGCGAGATCGCCAGCAACGCGGCCGTGTGCCGTTCGAATGCCTCCAGGCCCGGCTCCGTTATGGAAAGCCACGTGCGCGGGCGTCTTCCCACGTATCCCTTCTGGACGTGAATGTATCCGGCGGCCTCCAGCGATGACATGTGCTTCGACAGCACGGCCGCGCTGATGCCGACCGCATTGCAGATCTTCCCGAACTCGAACTGGCTGTTCCTGGACAAGATGGCGATGACCGAGAGCCGAATGGGCGGATGAATCACGCCATCAAGCTCCATTCGAGGATGTACGGCCGAACCATTCATCAGAAAGTCCTACTTTCCCCCGAACTGCGCGGGCAGGTTCTTGAGCGCGATCGCCAGGTCTGATCCCGACTTCGTGAAAACGGACGGGCTCCCCTGACCGGGGAGCCGGCCGGTCATCGCGGGCAGTGGACCTGGTGATAGATCGTGGAACCGTCCGCCCCCTGTGACGCATAAAGGTCGTAGGCGAGCCCGAACGGCGGCTGGACGACACGGACGAAGGTCGCGCCCGCCGGAGCGCGCTCCGGGCAGCGCGGCTTCGAGGGCGGGAACCCAGGCCATTCGACCGACTCGGCGGCCGGCCGGGAGACGCCGACCGACGTAGCCGCGTGGGCGGGACCGGCCACGAGCGTCGATCCGAGGGTGAGCAGAACGATGACGACATGTTTCATTGCGATCCCCATCAGAGCGAGAACAAAGGTGGGCTTCACGGCACCTGACGACCTGCTTCGGCGGCAGGCCTTTCAGCGGCTCACACGCCCCGGTGATCCAGCGAGCCCCGGATATGGGCGGAGGCTCGCCGGAGCTCAGGAACGAAGACGCGGCCCGCGTGTCCGCGGTCGTGCGAAAGCCGCTCCGGCGCACATGATCGTCTCTTCATTCAAGGAATCACGGACTTCACGGTCAAGATTTCCGTTGTCCCGAACGATTCCGAACGCGGTCGTACGGCCGGCACCACGAGATCTCATCCGTCACATCGGCACCATCGGTCCGGACACGGGAACAGCCCTCCGACCGGGCCATGACCCCGTCCGGCCCGTCCGGATCGGGGAACAGCGAGACCGAAATCCGTGCCGAGCGTTCCGCCACCCGCACCTTGAGGGTCGTCAGCGGGGCCGAACGGTGGCGTCTCTTTCCTTGAGGGGTTCATCCGCCGGACTCGTGAGCGACATGTCAGGAAGGACAGAGAAAACAGATGTGTCGTCGGCGGCCGGCCGGGGGGGCCGCGGCTGCGGGGAGAACGGATGCGCCTGCCCCTGGGCGGGTCCTCCGCCGGGCTGCGCGTGAGGCCCCTCGGCGGGCACTCCGCCTCCGCCGTTGCCTCCCCGGCGCGCACGCCAGCGCGGCAGCGCCATCATCGCCAGCACGACGACGGCCAGCAGCACGGTCAGCGGGAACAGGACGAGCGGAACGCCCTCGGCGGACATCGCCACGACCGCGAAGGCGAACAGGAACGTCCACGCGTACATGATCAGGACACTGCGCCGATGCGAGTGGCCGATGTCCAGCAGCCGGTGGTGGAGGTGCCCGCGATCGGGCGCGAACGGCGACAGGCCGTTGGACGTGCGCCGGACCACCGCCATGATCAGGTCGAGCAGCGGCAGCACCAGGATGGCGATCGGCACCAGCAGCGGGATGACCACGGGGAAGCGGTTGATCGTGGTCGAGTCGAGCGGCGTGATGGTGATCATCGTGGACGCGAGGACCAGGCCGATCAGCATCGCGCCGGTGTCACCCATGAAGATCTTCGCCGGGTGGAAGTTGTGCGGCAGGAAACCCAGGCACACGCCGATGAGCACCGAGGCGATCACCGCCGTGACGTTGATGCTGGTCTGCCCGTAGTCCTTGGACAGGACGATGGAGTAGGTCCACGTGGCCATGGCGGCGATGCCGACGATCCCGGCCGCCAGGCCGTCGAGCCCGTCGACGAAGTTCACCGCGTTGATCATGACGACCACGACCATGATCGTGATCAGGGGGCTGAGCATGGAGTCGAGCGTGAGTATCCCGCCGAGAGAGCTGGGCAGCGGAAGCCACGGCAGGCTGACGTCGAAGGCCACCAGGACACCCGCGGCCCCGATCTGCCCGGCGAGCTTGATGAGGGCGTCCATCCCCCACCAGTCGTCGAGGAAGCCGGTCAGCGTGATCAGGCCGCCCGCCGCGATCAGCGCGAGCACCGTCTTGCCCTCCGCCAGCTTGCCTCCGGCGTACGGTAACGCGCTGGCGATCAGCAGGCCGGCCACGAGCCCGCCGTACATGGCCAGACCGCCGAGTCTGGGTGTCGGGGTGGTGTGCACGTCTCGGTCGCGGACCTCCGGCATCGCGCCGATACGGATGGCGAAAACGCGGACCAGCGGAACGAGGAGGTAGGTCACCGCTGCCGCCACCAGCGCCATGAGTAGATATTCGCGCACGGACCTAGTGTCGCCGATACTTCAACCAGCTGTGACCGGAAAACCCCATAGAACAGCTCATAGTTCGCTGGGATATACCTGATGAGTTCGCATGAGGGCCGCCACCCGCTCCTTGACCTCTCCCAGCGAGCCGGTGTCGCGGACGGCCTCCGCCACCATCGAAGCCACCTCCTTCATCTCCTCCACCCCCATGCCCTGCGTCGTGACACAGGGGGTGCCCACCCGGATCCCGGACGTCACCGTGGGCGGCTCGGGGTCGTAGGGGATGGCGTTGCGGTTCAGCGTGATCCCGGCGGCGGCGCAGCGATTCTCCGCCGTCGCACCCGAAATCCCGACGTCACGCAGGTCGACCAGGGCCAGATGGCTGTCCGTGCCTCCGGAGACGGGCCGCATGCCCTCAGCGGCCAGCCCGTCGGCCAGTGCCTGGGCGTTGGTCACCACCTGCCGCGCGTACTGGGCGAACTCCGGCCGGAGCGCCTCACCGAACGCCACCGCCTTGGCCGCCACCGTGTGCATGAGCGGACCGCCCTGGGTGAAGGGGAAGACCGCCCGGTCGATCCTGGCCGCCAGCTCCCGCGTGCACATGATGCCGCCGCCCCTGGGACCGCGCAGCGCCTTGTGCGTGGTGAAGGTGACCACATCGGCGTACGGCACGGCGGACGGCAGGGCTCCGCCTGCCATCAGGCCGATGGTGTGCGCGACGTCGGCGAGCAGCCAGGCGCCCACCTCGTCGGCGATCCCCCGGAAGGCGGTGAAGTCGATCTCGCGTGGATACGCCGTGGCGCCGCAGATGATCATCTTGGGCTGGTGCCGCAGCGCCAACTCCCTGACCTCGTCGTAGTCGATCAGCTCGGTATCCCTGCGCACGCCGTACGCGACCACGTCGAACCATCGGCCGGAGAAGTTGACCTTGGAACCGTGGGTGAGGTGACCACCGTGCGACAGCGCCATGGCCAGGACGGTGTCTCCGGGCTGGAGCAGTGCGGCATAGGCGGCCAGGTTGGCCGAGGTGCCCGAGTGGGGCTGCACGTTGACGTGATCGGCGCCGAACAGCCGCTTGGCCCGGTCGATCGCGAGCCGCTCGGCCCGGTCGACGACCTCGCACCCGGCGTAGTAGCGCCTGCCGGGATATCCCTCGGCGTACTTGTTGGTGAGCGTCGACCCGAGCGCCGCGAGCACGGCGGGCGAGGCGAAGTTCTCACTGGCGATGAGCTGGACGCCGCCACGGAGCCGATCGAGCTCGTCGAGGAGGACGCTCGCGACCTCCGGATCCTGCCTGCGCAGGAGGCCGAAGTCCGGCCCATAGTACGGCTCTGCACCCATGGCTCACATCCCGGGGACGATGGCTCACCTCAGATGACTCACCTCACTGTAAGCCTGGTCGCCCCGCTTCTTTCAAGGCAGGAGCCCGTCAAGGGCGAGTTCGTCACGAGAACGCGTGGGGGGCTCCGGTGTTGACGGGCACCCATCTCGGCGTGTCAGCCGCCTGATCGCTTATAGAGGTGAGAATCGCCTGCCGGTAAAGACCGAGGCGAGTGCGCCACTCGGTCATCTCCTCCACGTAACGCCCCGAAACCGGCGCGTCCCAGACGTCTCTGCTCCTGGCCAGCTGGTAGGCCTTGTCCAGGCTGGCGGTCAGGGTGTCGAGCATGGGCACCACCTGCCGCCACATCGTGACCAGCCGCTGGTAATCGGGATTGAACTCCCATGACGTGGCCGCGTCGAGGGACGGCAGCCCGGAGTTCCGGGAGGCCGGAGGGGTCTCCCCCGGCTGCAACGGCTGCGGTGCGGGCGGATCCACGAACATCACAGGCTCCTCACGCTGACTGCCCGTCCGGCCATCCGCCGGGTGGCGGAACCGGCCACGAGGGGTCTTCCGGTTTCACGTCGCCGCTGTCGTCGGCCAGCTGGACGATCGGCCCTTCCGCGGATCGTGCCGTCGCCCCTTCCGGCACCGTCTCGGCGGAGCGCGCTCCGGCGCCGTCGGAAGCGGTTCCGGGAGGCTGGGTGCCCGCGTTCCCTCCCGTGTCAGGGTTCGCGCCCGCGTCCGGTGGCCGGGTGACCGGGTCGAGAGCGGGCTCGACGGTGTCAAGGACGGGGAAGGCCGGTTCGATCCGCTTCACCGGTTCGTACGGCTCGGCCTGTCCGGGCCCGTCGAACCGTGCACCGACGGCGTCGGCGGTACCGCTCACCGCGGACATGTCCGGCGACGGGGTGTCTCCGGCGTTCTTCAGCAGCTCGCCCACCTCCGCCGCCGTGGGCGAGTTGAGCGGGATCTGCAGCATCTTCACCCCGTCCACCACCACGACCCTCGGTCCGGGATTACCGGTTTGGTCGATGTCGTCGGGGTGGTCCTTCTTCGGGGTGTCCAGGATCTGGTCGCCGGACGACGTGCCGTCGCCTCTGGGTGAGCGTTCGTCACCCTTCGACCCGGTCTCCCCCTTGGGATCGGCATCGTTCGCCGAAACACTCTCCCCCGTGACGACCTCCCGCTTGGCACCGGGCTCACCCCTGCCATCCCCAGAGGTGGAACCCCCCTCACGCGGAGACGTCTCATCACCCTTCGACCCGGTCTCTCCCCTGGGGTCCGGTTTCGGGTCCGGGTGGGGGGTGCCCTTGTGGTCGCCCTTCGGGGCGTTGTCCGCCGGGTGGTCGGTCCGGGGGTTCTCGTCGGTCTTGGGAACGGCGGGTTTCAGATCCTCGGCCTTGGGCGCCGGCCGCTTCGTGTCCGGCGTGGCGTCGGAGCCGTTCTCCGGCTTCGGATCACCGGTTCCCGGTGACTCCGGCCTCGACTCGCCCGCCTTCGGCGGAGCCGGAGCGCCCGTCTCCTGCTTGATCTTCTTCTCCAGCAGGGTCACACGGGCGGAGACGTCCCGGACCATCACGTCGCACGCGTCGGCGATCTGTGCCGGACGATGCGTGGACTGCGAGGACAACCCCGCCCCGCTCATCATCTGGGTGATCCGGCCCTCGGCGGTCCGCATCTGCACGGCCGCCTGCCGCACTTCGGACAGCAGATCACGGACCAGCTCGGGGTCCATTCCGTCGAACTTGCCCATGGACGTCTCCCAGCAGTCCCAGAAGTATCGGCCCACTTCACCGTACCGGGGAGATCGCCTCGCGTCACGATGATAATCAGACGGCATGGATCACGGCATAAGCCGTGGGGCCGCTGGTCAGTCGCCGGAGTCCGGGCCCGCGTCCGTCGCCACGTAGCCGATCACTCCGCGCAGCTTCTCCACCGGGATCGCCCCGCGGCGCAGCAACCGGGGCACCGCCGTGGTCAGGTCGAGGATCGTGGACGGCACGTTGTCGGTGCATGGGCCGCCGTCGAGATAGACCGCGACCGAGTCGCCCAGCTGCTCCTCGGCCTCGGCGGCCGTGGTGGCGGCCGGGGCGCCGGAGCGGTTGGCGCTGGAGACGGCCATCGGACCGGTGTCCTTGAGCAGCTCAAGGGTGACCGCGTGCAGCGGCATCCGGATGGCGACGGTTCCCTTGGTGTCACCCAGGTCCCACGACAGCGACCGGTTGACGCGGCAGATCAGCGTGAGCGGACCGGGCCAGAAGGAGTCGATGAGGTCCTGGCCGTACGGGCCGAGGTTCTCCACGAGGGCGCTGGCCGCGCGCACGGTCCCGACCAGCACGGGCACCGGCATGTCCCGGCCTCGACCCTTGGCTTCCAGCAGCGATGTGACGGCGGCGGGCGTGAAGGCGTCGGCCCCGATGCCGTAGACGGTGTCGGTCGGGATCACCACGAGCTCGCCCCGCCGTACGGCTGACGCCGCGTCGGTCAGGCCCGCGGCTCGCTGCTCGGCGTCCGTGCAGTCATAACGTCGGCTCACTTTGCCTCCTCGGCTGGCGGCCCGCCATTCTATTCCTGGCCAAAACGGGCGGTGACGAAGCGGTCCCTGCGGGTGAGGTCCTGGCGGCTTCGGACGTCGCGCCAGCCGTTGTCCTCGGAGAAGATCAGATAAACCGGAGTGCCCTGCTCGTCGGCGTGCTCCACCGCGACGAACCCGCCGGGGCGCAGCAACCGCCTGGCGGTCCGTTCCACGGCCCTGACCTCGTCGAGGCCGTCACTCCCCGAACCGTACAGCGCCCGATGCGGATCGTAGTCGCGCACCTCGGGGTCGCGGGGGATCGCTCCCGGCGGGATGTAGGGCGGGTTGGAGATGACCAGGTCCACCTGGCCGTTGAGCTCGGACAGGGCGTCGGCCAGGTCCTCCGGGTGCAGGTGAACCCGGCCCTGGCCGTGTTCCAGGATGTTGCGCTTGGCCCAGCGGTAGGCGTCGGGATCGACCTCGACCGCGTGCACCGTGGCCAGCGCGATCTCCTGGGCTATGGACAGTGCGATGGCGCCGGAGCCGGTGCCGAGATCCACGACCACCGGTGAGGCGACGTCCATCTCCCGTAGCCGCTCGATGGCCCATCCGGCCACGATCTCGGTCTCCGGACGCGGCACGAACACCCCGGGCCCGACCTCAAGGGACAGATAGCGGAAATACGCCCGCCCGGTGATGTGCTGGAGCGGTTCGCGCGCCTCCCGCCGGGCGATGCCCTCCCAGAACAGCGCGTCGAAGTCCGCGTCCGTCACGTTGTGCAGCTCGCTGCGCCGTACGCCGTGGACATGCGCGGCGATCTCCTCGGCGTCGGTGCGCGGCGACGGCACACCTGCCTCGGCGAGCCGGGCGGTGGCGAGGGCGATCTCGTCCAGCAGAAAGGTCATGGCGCGTTCTATGCGTGGGCGGCGAGCTTCTCCGCCATCTCGGCGTCGAGCAAGGACTGGATGACGGCCGTGAGATCCCCGTCCAGCACCTGATCGAGGTTGTAGGCCTTGAAGCCGACGCGGTGGTCGGAGATGCGGTTTTCGGGGAAGTTGTAGGTGCGGATGCGCTCGGAGCGGTCAACCGTCCGGATCTGCGACTTGCGCTCGGCCATCGCGGCGGCGTTGGCCTCTTCTTCGGCGATGGCCTGGAGGCGGGCGCGGAGGATCCGCATGGCCGACTCCTTGTTCTGGAGCTGGCTCTTCTCGTTCTGGCAGGAAGCGACCACACCGGTCGGGATGTGCGTGATCCGCACGGCCGAGTCGGTGGTGTTGACGCTCTGGCCTCCGGGGCCGCTGGAGCGGTAGACGTCGATGCGCAGATCGTTCGGATCGATCTGGACGTCGACCTCTTCGGCCTCCGGATAGACCAGCACACCGGCCGCGCTGGTGTGGATGCGGCCCTGCGATTCGGTGACCGGAACCCGCTGGACGCGGTGCACACCGCCCTCGAACTTCAGCTTCGACCAGACGCCTTCGTCACCCCTGGCCTTCAGCGCGACCGTGACGTCCTTGTAGCCGCCGAGGTCGGAGTGGGTCATGTCGATGACCTCGGTCTTCCAGCCGACCCGCTCGGCGTATCTCAGATACATCCGCAGGAGGTCACCGGCGAACAGCGCCGACTCCTCACCGCCTTCGCCCGCCTTGATCTCCATGATGATGTCCTTGTCATCATTGGGATCGCGCGGGATCAGCAGGTGCCTGAGCTTCTCCTCCAGCTCGGGGATCCGGCCTTCGAGCTCTTTGGCCTCCTCGGCGAACGCCTCGTCCTCCGACGCCAGCTCTCTTGCCGTGACCAGGTCGTCCTGGACGCCCTCAAGCTCCCGATAGGTGGTGATGATGGGAGTCAGCTCGGCGTATCGCCTGCCCAGGTTGCGCGCCTGTGTCGGATTGGCGTGCACGGCGGGGTCGGCGAGCTTGAGTTCCAGCTCGGCGTACTCGCTGAGTAGCTCGTCCAGATTCACCGTGCGTCCCTCCTAAAAAGCCCTTTGCAGCCTTCCTAATCACCACGAACGCCGACTCGGGCGCACCCCTCGAAGAACATGGGGGGCGGCTCCGAGCCGGCGTCGAGGCAGGGGCTACTGGCCCGTGGTCTTCTTGCCGAAGCGCTTCTCGAAGCGCGCCACCCGGCCGCCGGTGTCCAGGATCTTCTGCTTGCCCGTGTAGAACGGGTGGCAGGCGGAGCACACGTCGGCGTGGATCACGCCGTTCTTGGCGGTGCTGCGGGTGGTGAAGGTGTTACCGCAGGTGCAGGTCACCTCGGTGACGACATAATCCGGGTGGATGTCGGGCTTCATGGCTTCAGTTCCTCTCCAGAGCGCGGTCGCCGGGTCGCCACTGTCTCTCGCCTTTGGGGCTTGCGCGCGATGTGCACACTGGGTGCGCGCGGGCGGGAACCGGAACCGCTGCGGTTCGGCTACCAGTGTGCCAGATGCTCCAACCATCCCAGGCCACAAGACATTCCCTGGACCGATGACCTGCGTCTGTAGACGAGTCACATACGTACCATTAGGCTCCTGTGCCCAAACCGTAACTTTACCTACTTTTTTACCTCGGTTAGGGGACCAGATGAGGAAGGGAATGCGGTTGCTTCTTGCAACCGCAACGGGGGCTACCATCTTCGCCGGCGGCACGGCCACAGCTTCTGCCGCCCCGCTCAAGGCCGCCGCAGCGGCCTGCTCGCTCAACACGGCCGATGTCACCGACATCAAGTTCGACGACGCCTACATCCCGCTCAAGGACGACGCCACCATCGGCTTCGAGGCCACCATCAAGGATCCGTACAAGCTGATTGACGGAACCGGCGGCGACGCGGGCAAAAAGTTCCTCCAGAAGAACGTGACCAACGTGACGGCCCAGTTCCAGAGGGTCGGCGAGACCATCTGGAACGACGCCGTCATCGAGCAGGTCGCCGCTCCGCCCGCCGGCCCTCAGACCTCGGCCCCGGCCGACGTCAAGATCAAGGGCAGTTTCAAGACCACCAAGGACAACAAGGACGGCAAGTGGCAGGTCCGCCTGCTGGTCACCCGTGACGCCGTCGGCGCCAGGGAAAGCTGCAAGGAAGTCGACGTCACCTCGCAGGTCAAGTTCGTCAGCGCCTCGGTGACGGACCCGGTCGTGATCGTCGCCGGCGAGGACACCCAGGTGATCGTCCGGGCGAACATCATCGGCGCCTCTTCGGTCACCGCTCACCTCTACAGCAACGCCAGCAACGACTCCGTCGACCTGGAGCTGTCGAAGAACGGCACCGCCGACCAGTGGTACAAGGAGACCTGGTTCGACGACGACTTCTCCACCGGCTCCTGGACCCTGGACCTGACCGCCGGGCGGGGCAAGGAGAGCGTCAAGTTCGAGAGGGCTGACACCTTCTACGTCCAGGGCGGCAGCTCCAAGCCCAAGAAGGCCAAGGCGAAGGTCTCCTTCGACGTGAGCGCCAACAAGGTCAAGAAGGGCAAGAAGGTCCGCCTGTACGGCACGGCCTACCGGGGCAGCTCGGCCTACTCCGGCAAGATGATCGAGCTGTACTACAAGAAGAAGGGCTCTTCCGGCTGGAAGTTCTCCTCCTTCGTGAAGGCGAACGGCAGCGGCAAGTTCAGCAAGACCGTCAAGCCCAAGTTCGACGCCTACTGGCGTGCCGTGGCCCCCGGGACGAGCAAGACCTACGCGGCGACGTCCGGCGCCGAGTTCGTCGACGTCCGCTAAGGCGGTCCCCGAAGGGACAGCCCTCTGAAGGGACGCTCTTCCAAGGGACGCCCCGGCACGACGCTGTACGACTCGTGTCCCCAACCCCGGGCACAAGCCGTACAGACGAGACCGCGGGCCGGCAGGAACGCCCGGTGGCACCAGCCACCGGGCGTTTGTCATCTCCGCAGGTAGGCCAGCACGGCCAGGACACGGCGGTGGTCGTCGGGGGCGGCTTCGAGCCTGAGTTTGGTGAAGATGCCGGAGATGTGTTTCTCCACCGCTCCTTCGGTGACGATCATCCGTGCGGCGATCGCCGTGTTGGAGCGCCCCTCGGCCATCAGGGCCAGAACCTGCCGTTCCCGTGTGGTCAGGGACGAAAGCGGATCATCCCCGCGGTGGCGGGTCAGCAACTGCTCGATCACCTCGGGGTCGATGACCGTCCCCCCGGACGCCACCCGGCGCACCGCGTCGAGGAACTCCGACACATCGGCGATCCGCTCCTTGAGCAGGTAGCCGACCGCCGCGGCGCCCCCGCCGATCAACTCGGTGGCGTACTGCTCCTCGACGTACTGCGACAGCACCAGAATGGGCAGCCCTGGGCGCCTCGACCTGGCCTCCAGGGCGGCGCGCAGCCCTTCGTCCGTGTGGGTGGGCGGCATCCGCACGTCCACGATCGCCAGGTCGGGGGCGTGCTCGGCCACCGCGGCCACCAGCCCGGGGCCGTCGTGCGCCACCCCGGCGGTCTCGATCCCGCCATCGGCCAGTAGCCTGGCCAAGCCCTCGCGCAACAGCACCGAGTCTTCGGCGATCACCACCCGCATGGGCTCAAGTGTTCACCATTCGCATGGCAGTTCGGCGCGGATCAGCGTGGGACCTCCGAGCGGGCTGTCCACGGTCAGAATGCCGTCGATGGTCGCGGCCCGGTCCGCCAGGCCCGCGAGGCCGCCTCCGGCATGCGGCACCGCGGCGCCGACGCCGTTGTCGCGCACCTCGACGATCACCCACTGGTCCTCGCGGCTGACCCGGACGGACGCCTCGGTGGCCGAGGAATGCTTGGCCATGTTGGTCAGGGACTCGGCCACGATGAAGTAGGCGATGCTCTCCACCGCGGCGGGAGGGCGGTGGGAGACCTCCACCGACAGGTCCACCCGCACGGGCGCCCGGGCCGCGAGCGAGGACAACGCGGCGTCCAGCCCCCGGTCGGTGAGAAGCGCCGGGTAGATGCCCCGCGCGAGATCGCGCAGCTCGGCGATGGCGGCCTTGGTCCCGGCATGGGCCTGGGCGAGCAGTTCCCTGGCGCCCTGGGGGTCCGCGTCCATCTTGGACTGGGCCCTGCCCAGGTCCATGGCGACGGACAGCAGCCTCTGCTGGGCGCCGTCGTGCAGGTCGCGCTCGATCCTGCGCCGCTCCGCCTCCGCCGCGTCGACCCCCCGGGCGCGGCTGGCCCGCAGGCAGGCCGCGCGGGCGGCCAGCAGGTTCTTCTCCCCCGTGCTCAGCAGCACGGTGCCGAGCAGCGCGTGCAGCCAGGCCATCCCCCTCGTCGCGTAGAGCGCGACGAGGAAGACCCCCAGCCCCCCGAGCACGCACAGCAGCGCCTCCGGCACGGTGTCGACCAGCAGCCCATCGCCGATCGGCACCGGGTCACCACCGAACAGCAGGGACATCGGCACGATGATCAGGCTGAGTGCCAGACCCCACAGGACCACCGAGACGGTGAACTCTCCTATGCCGATCGGCAGCAACAGCAACAGGTAGAACAAGTCCTTCCAGGTCGCCGGGTCGACGAACATGTCCTTCCAGCGCAGGAACAGGTTGCCGCCCGGGGAGGGCCTGTAGGGGTCGCGGATCGTGGCGCCGAAGGCCAGCCGGAGCAGCCGGCGCTCCAGCATCGCCGCACCGCGCCAGCCCAGCATGGTCAGCGCGAACAGCGGCACCCCCACCCACACGACCGCCAGGGCGAGCGAGAGCGGGATCGCGGACGCGAGGAGGGCGAAGCAGGCCAGGCCGTAGAACAGGCTCAGCAGCAGGTACGGCACGGCACGCCAGGTCATCGGGTCGACGAGCACCCCCAGCGGCCCATGAGGTCCCAGCGGCACACGCCGGCATAGCGACATCCGTGCTGCTGGGCCGCCCACTGCCGTCTCGGCCGTCATGTGCCTCCCCTGGCTCCACGCGCTGCGATCGCGGTCGTGCCCGGAAGCTCGTCCCGGGCTCGTTCCCAGGTCGTTCAGGCTGCCGGAGAACCCGGAGCACGCTGAAGCGGAGCGGACGGGCGTCCCCAAGTATGGATATCCCGAAGGGGCCGGTCGCACAAGAGCCCGAGACGGCAAACGCCCCGGCCTTCGGGGCCGGGGCGTGAGCCGTACAGCTGTGCGATCAGTCGCGGTCGGAGCTGACCGTCGTCTTCTGAACCTGGAGGAGGAACTCCGCGTTGGACTTGGTCTCCCTCATCTTCTCCAGGAGAAGCTCCAGAGCCTGCTGCATGTCCAGAGCGTGCAGCACCCGGCGCAGCTTCCAGGTGATCTGCAGCTCCTCCTTCGCCATGAGGATCTCTTCCTTACGGGTGCCGGACGCGTCGACGTCCACCGCGGGGAAGATTCGCTTGTCGGCGAGCTGGCGGTTGAGCTTGAGCTCCAGGTTTCCTGTGCCCTTGAACTCCTCGAAGATGACCTCGTCCATCTTGGAGCCGGTCTCGACCAGCGCCGTGGCGAGGATCGTCAGCGAGCCGCCGTTCTCGATGTTGCGGGCGGCGCCGAAGAAACGCTTCGGCGGGTAGAGCGCGGTGGAGTCGACACCACCGGACAGGATCCGGCCGGAGGCCGGAGCCGCCAGGTTGTAGGCCCGGCCCAGGCGGGTGATCGAGTCGAGCAGCACGACGACGTCGTGGCCCAGCTCCACCAGGCGCTTGGCGCGCTCGATGGCGAGCTCGGCGACCGTGGTGTGGTCCTCGGCGGGACGGTCGAAGGTCGAGTGGATGACCTCGCCCTTCACCGACCGCTGCATGTCGGTGACCTCTTCCGGACGCTCGTCGACCAGGACGACCATCAGGTGGCACTCGGGGTTGTTCCGGGTGATCGCGTTGGCGATCGACTGGAGCACCATGGTCTTGCCCGCCTTGGGCGGGGAGACGATGAGGCCACGCTGGCCCTTGCCGATCGGCGCCACCAGGTCGATGATCCGGGTGGTCAGAACATTCGGCTCGGTCTCCAGGCGCAGCCGCTCCTGCGGGTAGAGCGGGACGAGCTTGTTGAAGTCGGGCCGCTGCCGCGCCTGCTCCGGGTCCATGCCGTTGACCGTGTCAAGGCGGACGAGCGCGTTGAACTTCTCGCGGCGTTCGCCGTCACGGGGCTGGCGGACGGCACCGGTGATGACGTCACCCTTGCGCAGGCCGTTGCGGCGGATCTGCGCCAGCGAGACGTAGACGTCGTTGGCACCCGGCAGGTAGCCGCTGGTCCGGACGAACGCGTAGTTGTCGAGGATGTCCAGGATGCCGGCGATCGGGATCAGGACGTCGTCGTCGGCGACCACGGGCTCGTTGCTGTCGAAGCGGTCACGGCCGCGACGGTTGCGCTCCCGGAACCGGCCGCGACGGCCACGACGGTCATCGTCGTCGCCGACGCCGTGCTGGTCACCGCGGTCCTGCGGGCCGCGGTCCTGCGGGCCACGGTTCTGCGGGCCACGGTCGCCACGGTCGCCACGGTCGCTGCGGTCGCTGCGGTCGCTGCGGTCGCTGCGGTCGCCGACACGCTCGCCGCGGTCGCTGCGGTCACCTGCGCGGTCGCTGCGGTCACCTGCGCGGTCGTTGCGGTTCTGGCCCGCGTCGGCGGCGCGCTGGTCGGTACGGCTGTCGCCGCGCTCGCCGCGCTCGCGACGGTCGTTGACGCGCTCGCCACGGTCGCTGTTGCGGCCGCGGCGGTCACCACGCTCGCGACGGCTTTCACCCCGCTCGGGGCGGCCCTCGGCCTGCCCGGCGTCAGCCTGCTGCTCCACGACGGGAGCGGCCGCGGCCACGGCCACGGGCTCGGGCGCGGCGGGCGCCTGCTCGACCACGGGCTCGGCGGTCGCCGCGGGACGGGAACGCTCCCTGCGGCTACGGGCCGGACGCTCGACGGCCGGCTCGGCCACGGTCACCGGGGCCGCCGCGGCGACCGGGGTCTCCTTGGCGGGAGCTGGGGCGCTCTCAGTTGATACGCCCTGCTTCTCCTGGATGGCCGCGATGAGCTGGCTCTTGCGCATCCGCCCGGTCCCGCTGATGCCAAGACCGGACGCCATGGCCTGCAGCTCGGGCAACACCATGGCGGACAGGCCGGTGCCGGAGCGACGGCGCGGCTTGGCCGCGGCGCGGGTGGGGGTGTCGCCGGCCGCCGACGGTGCGCCGGTGGCGTCGGAGAGGAGTTCGGTGGTGTCGCTCACTAATGGGTCCTTCCCAGGGGTCGGGCGTGGCCATGATCAGCCAATCGTCCCGGTGGTGCGATCGACCCGGTGGGACAGACCGGGTCGGGTTGCACGTCGCGATCCTCGACGGTCCTTGGGGACCGCCGCCACTGTCGGAGAAGGGCACATCCATGCCGTCACCATCGAGATTCGCCGACGGTGGGGCTTGGAGGACACCCCCCGGATTGCTACCGGCAACCAGATGTCGAGGTAGTTCGAACGCGCATGTCTCCTCAAACGCCGCCTCTCGTTGCCCCAACCGAATGTGGCGCATTCGGAGGCGACGGATTCGGGGAGGCCACTGCGGCGCTCATGCCCCACGAAGTGAGACATGGTGCAGCGATGTGTGGCTGACAAGCACGCACCCAACAAGGGGGCACCTGGTGCGGCTACCAGCCTAACATCACCAGCGCACACAGCTATTCCCTGAAGGTCGAAGAGGCATCAGCGCGTCTCAGGCGAGACAACGCAGGCACCACGGGTGTCGACATCCAGTGGCTGGATGTGCCAATCAGTACCCGCTTCTGGTGCGATCAAATCCTGTGTATCCACTGTCGAAAACACAAGAATTGTGGGACCTGCTCCCGAAACGACCGCAGGGAGGCCGATCCCGCGCAGACGTTGTACCAGATCCGCGGTCTGCGGCATCGCAGGCGCGCGGTAATTCTGATGCAACCGATCTTCGGTGGCGGCCATCAGCAGTTCCCGCTCCGGCCTTCCGGTCAGTGCCGCGACGAGCAGGGCGGCCCTTCCCGCGTTCGCCGACGCGTC
The DNA here is from genome assembly GCF_042898655.1 of Streptosporangium sp. NPDC000396. Classification (NCBI taxonomy): domain Bacteria; kingdom Bacillati; phylum Actinomycetota; class Actinomycetes; order Streptosporangiales; family Streptosporangiaceae; genus Streptosporangium; species Streptosporangium sp. NPDC000396. Next base: position 79,915 of record NZ_JBIAZA010000028.1, on the reverse strand, counting down.
GGCGTGCGGCACGTTCTCGGGCAGCAGCCCTCGGGCGACCTCTGTGGACAGCCGATGCCTGGGAATGATGACCACGGGCCGAATATCGGCGTGTGGGATCAGTTTCACCATACGCGGAGCGTTCGACTGCTCTGTCCATGCGACGGTCAGCCCGCCCGCGAGACACGGGGCCACGTTGTCGGGGTGCCCCTCGATCTCGTTGGCCAGCGCGAAGACGTCGTCGTCGGTGAACTCCGGCGGCTCCGGGCGGCCGGAGGCGGGCACGTCCGGGCGCGGCCCGGCCGGGTACGGCGTGCCGGCCAGAGCCCGCGCGGCGAGGATGCCCGCGCAGATCGCCGCGGAGGAGGACCCGAGGCCCCGGGCGTGCGGGATGCGGTTGAGGCAGCGCAGCCGGATGCCGCGCGGCTGCGCGACTCCCATCCGGTCGAAGGTCGCGCGCATCGTCTTCACGATGAGATGGCCCTCGCCCAGATCGAGCTCCCCGGCGCCCTCACCCTCGACTTCGACGTCGACGCTCCCTGAGACCGGATCTCCAGAAGGTTCGACCAGGCTGACCTCGACCTCGTCGTAGAGGCCGAGAGCCAGCCCCAGCGTGTCGAACCCGGGGCCGAGGTTCGCCGACGTCGCCGGGACCCTGACGACAACCCTGCTGCTTTCGGTCATCGAGATTCTGGGGCGCAGGCCCCTGGCTCTGCCATAGGGAGGAAGCCCCTCCTCCTATCTGCCTGGTTCGGTACGGTACGCGGTGGTCACGATGACCATGCCGCCACTACATAAGGTCGGCCACGCCCTCGTCACCGGCCTCGTGACGCGTCACCTGGGCCGGTCTCAGCACCGCGAGATCCGCGGGACGCCCCTAGACGAGTTCGAGGGCAGCGGCGGCGGCGTGGGCGTCGATCGGGATCGTCAGCGGGGTGGGTGCCCCGGAGATGGCCCAGTCGGGGTCCTTGAGGCCGTTGCCGGTCACCGTGCAGACGATGCGCTGGCCGGGATCGACGAGGCCCTGCTCGTGGGCCTGGAGCAGCCCGGCCACGCTGGCGGCGGAGGCGAGCTCGACGAACACGCCCTCCTCCTGGGCCAGCAGCTTGTAGGCCGCGGCGATCTGGCGGTCGGTGACGGACTGGATGACGCCGCCCGACTCGTCACGGGCGGCCTCGGCGAGCTTCCAGGAGGCGGGGTTGCCGATGCGGATCGCGGTGGCGATCGTGTGCGGATGGGTCACCGGCGCGCCGTTGACGATCGGCGCGGCGCCGCTGGCCTGGAAGCCGAACATGCGGGGTGTCTTGGCCGCGACACCGTCGGCGGCGTATTCGGTGTAGCCCATCCAGTAGGCCGAGATGTTGCCCGCGTTGCCGACCGGGATGCAGTGGATGTCGGGCGCGTCGCCCAGCACGTCCACGATCTCGAAGGCGGCGGTCTTCTGGCCCTGGAGCCGGAACGGGTTGACCGAGTTGACCAGCGCGATGGGGTAGTTCTCCGACAGCTTCCTGGTCATCTCCAGGCAGTCGTCGAAGGAACCCTCGACCTGAAGCAGCCTGGCTCCGTGGACCAGCGCCTGGGCCAGCTTGCCCATCGCGATCTTGCCCCGGGGCACCAGCACGGCACAGGTCAGGCCCGCACGGACCGCGTAGGCGGCGGCGGAGGCACTGGTGTTGCCGGTGGAGGCGCAGATGACGGCCTTCGCGCCCGCCTCGACGGCCTTGCTGATGGCCATGGTCATGCCACGGTCCTTGAAGCTTCCGGTCGGGTTCGCGCCCTCCACCTTGAGGTAGACGTCGCAGCCGGTCAGCGCCGAGACCCGGTGCGCCGGGATGAGAGGCGTGCCGCCCTCCAGGAGCGTGACGACGGGCGTCGCCGTGGTCACCGGAAGTCGGTCACGGTACTCCTCGATGAGGCCACGCCACGCCCTGGTCATGATTGCTCCTCCCGCGCATGGGTACAACCATGCGCGCCTACCTGCGGTGTTAGGCAACGAGTCTACGGGCAACGGGATTCGCAACGGGATTCGCTGTCCACCAAATGGACAGGCCCGGCGTCCTTTACACAGGAAACCTTAAGCATGTCTGGGTAGGGTTGACAGAACTTGACAAGCGGGAACGCAGACAAGGGGCATCGCATCATGACGGATGGAGCAGTGGCTGACCTGCCCCCGATCCGGCACAACGATTACTCGCCTCTCATCCCGCCCACGCTCGGCGAATGGGATCCGGCGCTCCCGGTCAGCGTGATCATCCCCGCGCACGGTGGCCAGCACCGGCTCGACCTGACTCTCGCCGCCCTGGCCGCGCAGACCTATCCCGATCATCTCATGGAAGTGATCGTGGTCGACGACGGCAGCGAGCCTCCGCTGCGCCTGCCGGAGATCGCCCCGCCGGACACCAGGATCGTGACCGCCGGCCCCGGAGGCTGGGGCATCGCGCACGCGGTCAACACCGGGGCAGCCCTCGCCGAGGGCGAGATCATCCAGCGCCTGGACGCCGACATGGTCGTCTGCCGTGAGCACATCGAGGCGCTGGCCCGCTGGCACCACCTGGCCGATTACCTGGTCTCCATCGGCGCGAAGAAGTTCGTCGAGGAGCCTGACCTCTCCCCCGCCCAGGTGCACGACGGCGTGCGCTCGGGCCCGCTGGACACCCTGTTCGACCTGTCCGCGGCCCTGCCCAGCTCCACCGAGCAGACGATCTCCCTCACCGACGGGCTGCGGACCAGCCGCAATCCCTACCATGTCTGCACGGGGCCGACGGTGTCGATGCGGCGCGCGACCTTCCACGCCGTGGGCGGGATCGATCCTCACGTGCTCAGGGGCGAAGACACCGAGTTCGCCTACCGGCTGGCCACCCACGGTGTGGTCTTCGTCCCCGACATGGCGGCCCAGGCCGTGCATCTGGGGCTTCCCGCGCAACGCCGCGACCACCGGGCGGTCCGCGTGGTCGCCCCCTATCTCGCCCACCGCGTGCCGCTCCGCCGTGACCTGCGCAAGGACCGGGGCCGGAACTGGCTCGTGCCGTACGTGGAGGTCGTGTTCCGTCTCGACGCCGACGTCGAGGAGGAGCAGGTGCGCAAGGCGGTGAACGCGGCCCTCGAAGGGTCGGTGGCCGACGTGCGGATCACCCTGGTCGCCCCCTGGTCACGGCTGTCCTCCGGTCGCCGTCCGGTGCTCGGCGACCCCTTCTTCGAACTGTGGCTGCTGCGCGAGCATTTCGCCCATGACCAGCGCGTACGGCTGGCCGACGAGGTCCCCTTCACCCCCGCGCCGGTCCCGTTCCGCTACACGGGCCCGATCTCGGTGCCGCTGGGGCACGATTCGCTGGAGCGGATGATCTCCGAGATCCAGAACGACCGGTCCGGCATGCTCGTCGTCGACCTCGGCGACGACGGCTCCGCGACGCTGGAGCGGGCGGAGGCGCTGGGCCGGGCGCTCTTGCTGGGCTCGGACGACGTCGCCACCTCGGTCAAGGCCACCCACGGCGTACGGCATGGCACCCGGGCGGAGTTCTGGCCGGCCGAGGCCACTCCTCCGGCGGCGGATCCGTCTTCCGCCGCGGCCCCGGTCCGGCCACGGGCGCAGGCGTCTTCCCCCTCTGCGGCCCCGGCGGTCTCTCCCCGGGTGACGGGCCCGTCCCCGGCCCGAGCCGCCGTTCTCGTCAAAAGGGCCGTGCTCCGGAGGAAGCCGAAGTCCTGGCTCACCAGGCTTCTCTCCGCGGTGATCCACCGGAGCTGAACCAGGTCAGCCGACCGTGACCACGCTCTCGCGCTCCTCCGGCAGGGGCATGACGCGCCGCCGTACCACCAGCCCGAAGGCGACGACGAGCAGGCCGGACACGCCCGACACGACGAACGGCGCGGCGGGCCGCCAGGCGTCGTAGAGGATCCCGCCGAGGGCGGAGACCGTCAGGATGCCGACGGCGCCGCACAGTGTCTGCACGCCGTAGGCGGATCCGCGCACGCCGGCGGGGGCCTGCTGGGCCAGCAGCGGACCGGCGGTGGTGATCGCGGCGATCTCTCCCAGGCCGACGAGCACGGCCACCAGCATCATCCCCGAGCCGAGCGGGTCGCTGATCAGCAACGTGGACAAGTAGGACAGCGCCGCGACGGCCTGGGCGAGGATGACCACGTCCTGGCGTCGCATCCGGTCGCCCAGCCAGCCGAACAGCGGAGCCGCGACCGTGGCCACGGTCTGCGCGATGCCGACCACGGCTCCGGCGCGGGCCAGCGCCTCGGCGGCCGACATGCCACGCTCGCCGGTGGCGTGGTCGACGATCCAAAGGGACATGAAACCGGCGACAACGGCGAGGTCGGCGCGGGCGACGAACGCCGCCGCGTAGGACAGCGCCACGCCGGGGTCACGGGCGAGCACGATGCCCTCCCTGACCAGACGGGTCAGCGGGACGCGCTCGGCGGTCGCGCCGACCCTGGCCGGGGAAAGGGTGAACCACATCAGCGCGGCGACGGCGAGGACGGCCACGGCGATGATCAGGAACGAGACGCGGGCGGCGGCGACCGGGGCCATCCCTCGGTCCTCCAGGATCTTGGGGAGGCGGACGAGCCCGAGGACCGCGACCATCGCGCCAAGGCCGCTGAACAGGCCGACCAGGCCGTAGGACCTGCCCCGGGAGCCGTCGCGGACGTAGTCGACGGCCACCGTGGACAGCATTCCGCTGAGCGCGGCGACGCCGAGGGCGAAGACCACCCGTAGCGCGACGAGCACGGTCGTGTTCCCGGCGAACGGGAACAGCGCGGCGCCCAGCGCGCACAGCGCGAACCCGGCCACCACGATGGGCCGCCGACCGAACCGGTCGGCCAGCGCGCCGTACCAGGCCAGGCTGGCGATCATCGTGATCTCGGCGGCGACGCCCAGCAGCCCGACGACCTTGCCCTGGTCGGCCTTGGCGACACCGAGGACGCTGCCCAGGATGTACGGCTGCGCCGCCGGAAGGAAGGAGATGATCATGGTCGCGGCGAACGCCATGGACATGCAGGCCCACATGTTGCCGCGGCCGATGCCGTCGGCGAGATCGAGCCCCAGGACTCGGCGTGGGGAGGATGCGACCATGCGGCGATCTTGTCAGCTCAGGGGCCGCTTCTCCAGAGCTCTTCTATATATGATCTCGATAATTCCGGAATTATTGCCACCGGGGAGCCGTGAGTGACCGACCAGGTGCCCAAGGGCATTCAGATAAACGTTCCGAACGTCGCCCGCATGTATGACTACTACTTGGGCGGCAAGGACAACTTCCCCGCCGACCGTGAGGCCGCGGAGAGGGCGCTGACCGTCGTCCCCGAGATCCGCCACAGCGCCCGCTCCAACCGCGCGTTCCTCGGCCGTGCCGTCGATTTCATCGCCGCGTCGGGCGTCCGCCAGTTCATCGACATCGGGGCCGGCCTGCCGACCCAGAACAACGTGCACCAGGTCGCCCCGAACGCCCGGGTCGTCTACATCGACAACGACCCGACCGTCCTGGTCCATGGCAGGGCGATCCTGGGCAAGAACGAGAATGTGACCATCGTCGAGGGGGACCTGCGCCGTCCCGGCGAGATCCTGAACAACCCGGACGTCCTCGCGGCGATCGACTTCGACCAGCCGGTGGCGATTCTCCTGCTGTCGATCATGCACTTCATCCCGGACGAGGACGACCCCGAGGGGATCATCGCCACGCTCCGCGACGCCATGGCACCCGGCAGCCATCTGGCCCTGTCCCACGTCGCGATCGACGCCCGGCCCGCGGCGGCCGACGGGGTCACCCAGGCGTACGACCGGGCGTCCGCGCCCTTCGTCGCCCGGACGGGCAAGGAGATCATCCGCATGTTCGACGGCTTCGACGTGGTCGAGCCCGGCATCGTCAACCTTCCCGAGTGGCGCCCGGAACCCGGCACCGTGGTGCCCTACAAGGGCATCGCGTCGTATTTCCTGGGCGGGGTCGGAGTCGTCACCGACGACAGGTGATCCCCATCTGGCGGAAGGGATTCGGCGGAGGGTCAGAGAGCACACCGCGCCGGACGGCCTGCCCCGGGAGAAGCCCCGAGGCCGCCGACGGCGATCGATCGCCCGCCTGACGAAGGACGGGCAGGCCGTTCGGTACGGCCTGCCCGGAAGAAGGCCGGAGGCCTCCGTCAGGCGGGCGATCACCGCTTGGCGGAGATGACCAGGCCATCCGCCACGACCTGCCCTGAAACCGTCAGCGGCGGCGGACGATCGCCCGCCTGACGGAGGCCAACAAGCCGTACTGGACGACCTTCTCCGCGGCGGCCAGGTTCTTCCTGACCGCGCCCAGTTCCTTGCGCAGGCCGCCGACCTCGCGTCGCAACTCGACCGCGCTTCTGCGCCAGCGGCTCGCCTCGTCGCGCCACCTGGTCACCTGCCCGCGGAGGCGTTCGGCCTCCTTCATGAGGCGGGCCACCTCCGCCTCCGCCTCGGCCCTGGCCCGGTACGCGCTGCGGCGACCGTCAAGCGGCCGGGCCTCGGGCAGGAACCCGTAGGTCTCGCCGTCCACCCAGAGCACCCCGAAGGTGTCTTCCACGGCGTCGTCCAGGTCCTCGCCCTCTTCCGCGACGATCGCGGCGCGGGCGAAGGCGGCGGTGCGCTCCAGCCTGGCCGCGACGATCCCCTGGGCCGGGGTCTCAGCCAGCAGCACCGAGATCAGGCCGTATCCCTCGTCCCTGGCCAGGTCGAGCAGGCGCGCGAGCGTGTCCTGCTCCGGCACCCATCCGGCGGGCAGCCTCAGCCGGTACGGCGCGGCCTCCGCCGGTGCCGGGGACGGCGCGGCGTTCTCCGCCTCCGGCCGGCTCTCCTCCCTCGGCGGGTACGGCACGGCCGCCCGCGCCGCATGGGGGGAGCCGAGGGTGAACCGCACCCGGGGCTCGTGGGCGTAGTGGCCGCGGATCAGCACCAGGTCCAGGTCCGGGTTCGTGAGCGGTGCGCGGCCCTCCGTCCTGACCCGGTCCCAGTGGCCGGGAACGGTGACCACCACATCGGGCAGGGTGCCCGCGAGGACGGCGTCCACGGTGGCGCGGACCTCGTCGTATCCGTGGCCGCCCGCGGATTCCCCGTTCTCCCCGCCCGGCCTCGCCGCCGGTTCGACGACCACCTCCAGATAGGGCACCTTCCACTGCCTGGCCGGGTGGGAACGGAGCCACCGGTAGGCCGGGATCCGGTCGGCCACGAACGCGTGGCTGACCCGGTCGATCGGGGCCTTGCCGCGCATCCGCATGGTGGGGCCCAGATGGAACGCGCGGGCCAGCGGCTCGGGCACGAAGACCGCGCCCGCCTGGGCGAGCCGGTAGCCCATCTCGGTGTCCTGGCCGAGGATGAGCTCGGTGTCCATCGGCCCGGCCTGGGCCAGCAGCGCGGCGTTGACCGAGGTGGCTCCGCCCACGTGCAGGCTGAACGCGCGGTGCGGGTTGCCGGTGAGGCCGTCGGTCCGCTCGATCAGGTCCACCAGCCAGGCGTGCGGCTCGGCGGGCTCGAAGAGCTCGGCCAGGTCGCCGGCTGCGGCCACCGCCTCGGGGGTGGGCAGCTCGGCCGGGGTGAAGCGCAGGTAACCGGTCACCACGAGGTACGGCGCCGCGTGGTGCCAGCGCATGTGCGCCTCGACCGACCGGCGGTCCAGGACCACGTCGGAGTCCAGCCAGTGGATCACGTCGCCGGTGGCGGCCCGGAGCCCGGCGTTGCGGGCGTGGGCCCGGCCGGGGGTGGGGCAGACGACCAGCCGGGTGCCCTCCGGGCGGAGCGCGGGCAGGCGCAGCGGCGGCTCGCTGCCGTTGTCCACCACGATGACCTCGGTGAGCCCGGCGGGGTAGGTCTGCCCGGCCAGCCCGGCCAGTGTCAGGTCGAGCTTGTCCTGGCCGCCGTAGGCGGGCACGACCACGCTGACGCGCAGCGACGGTGTCCAGGCGCCGAGTTCCGGCGGAGTGAGGCTCCGGTAGTCGTTGCCGGTGATCCGTGCTGTCATGATTTTTCCAGAATCAGGCTCGGGCGGAAGCCGCGCCACTGGTTCGACGCGACGCGCAGGAAGTGGGCGAGCGGGAGCCTCCAGGTGTGCTCGGCGCCCACCGAACGCCGCAGTACGTAGCCGAGGCCGTGCGTGCGGTAGACACGCGCCCCGGCCGCGTGGGCCGCTTTCAGGAAGGCGGCGTCCACCCCGCGGGGCAGGGCGGGGAATCCTCCGGTCTCCCGGAACCCGGCCCGGTCGACCAGGATCGTTCCTCCGGCCACGTGGTCGGACCAGACCTCGCTGGTGTAGTCGGTGCGGCGGATCGTGACGTTCAGCGGTTCCAGGTAGAAGAACTCGGCCGCGGTGCCCACGATGTCCGCGCCGCTGTAGGACCTCGCGAGGAGGAGGTCGGACAGGTGCTCGGGGCCGTACCAGTCGTCGTCGTCCCACTTGGCGACGTATTCGCCGCTCGCCCTGGCCGCGGCCTGGTTGAGCACCTCTCCGAACGGGGTCGCCATACCGGCCTCGACCACCGTGACCTGCCCGCCGAATTCCGCCAGGGCCCGCCGTACCTCTTCGTGTCCGGCGGGGACGCCGTGCAGGGCCAGCAGGACCTCCACCTCCACCCGTCGCTGCCGGGCGATCTGGGCGAGCGCCGACCCCAGCAGGTGCGGACGCATGCTGGACATCACAACGCTGACCTTGGGCGTGACCGCCGCGGCGCGGCGTGCGAGCCCGTGGCGGCGCAGCCGTACGCTGTGCTCCTCCCGGCGCAGGTCGGCGGTGCAGCGCGAGGTGCCGTGGCGGGTCTGGGCGATCCAGTCTCCGGCGGTGATCAGCCCGGCGAGCGCGGGGTCGGCCCGGACGGCCCACTCCGGGGTCTCCTCCGCGTGGAGCGGCACGCCCGCGGCGGCGAGGTCGGCCAGCGCGGCCAGGTCCACGGGATCTCGGGGCCAGCCGACGCGCAGCCCGCGCAGCGACCGCAGCCCGGTGAGGGACTCGTCCTCGACCATCCAGCGGCCGTGCTCCCACCGAACGTCCGCGACATCCCTGGAAGGGGTTCTCAGGAAACCCGCGGGGTTCAGCCCGGCCCCCTGCGGGTCAAGTTCGGTGACAGCTGCCATGAGGGTGATTCCTCGCCTGATCAGTACGTTTGAGCGATTTTTGCCGGTACAAACGCCTTACCCTAGCCAAGCCTGAACGGTTACCCTCTCCTGACCCGTCGCGGTCAGCGGTCGGCGGGCACCGGCCTGACCTTGCCGCCGATCACCTCACCCAGCGGGCGAACCGTCGTGCCGCGCTTCTCGCGGGCGACGAGCCAGACGAGGAAGTCGTCCAGAACCTTCGGAGGCACCGAGTAGAGGCCGCAGTCGTCGCAGACGCGGTGGATGACGAGGGGGACGAGCCCGCCGCCGCTCTTTTCCGCGTTGAGCACGTACTGCTTGATCTGCTTGAGCGAGGTGTCGTCCCGGACCGAGCCCGGCGTGCGGACCCGGAAGGGGTTCTTCGGGGGAACACCCTCCGCCGACGGGCAGATGGAGGGGCAGTTCCAGTGCTTGAGCCCGCCGACCGTGCGGGCCGCGTTGTAGCCGCACCGCGCGGCCGTGCGCATGGCGTCGGCGTCGACCGCGCCGAACGGGTAGGCGAAGGTCGTGGCCCTGTAGCCCATGCCCAGCAGCGCCCTGCGGTCGTCGCAGATCTGCTCGCGCTGGAGGTCTGAGGTGAGCTCGGTGAGACGGCTGTGGTTCAGCGTGTGGCCGCCGATCTCGTGACCGGCCCTGGCGATGGCCTTCACCTGGTCGCGGGTCAGCTTGCCCTCGTTTCCGAGGGTCGCGCTGTTGATGTAGAAGGTCCCCCGCACGCCCCGCTTCTGGAGCATGCGCGCCGCCGCCACGTGGGTGGCGTCGCCATCGTCGAAACCGATCGCCACCACCGTCTCAGGCGTGCCGCTCCCGGCCTGGGCCACCTGCCCGAAGCAGACCTGAGCCGCCTGCCCGAGACAGAGGAGCACGGCCACGAGGGCGAGCGGACGACCCGGGGGGCGGATGTAAGACACAGAAGCACCATACGCCCCACCGGGACATCTATGAGCTGAAACCTATGAGGCGTCCTCACCTTCGACCCGCATGACGCTCACCACGTCACGGACGATGTCCATCTCGCGCAGACCCTCGATGGTGGCCGACAGCGCGGCGTCACTGGCCCGGTGGGTGACCAGGACGAGCTGGGCGTCCTCGCCGTGGCCCTCCTGGCGGACGGTCTGGATGGACACGTCCTGCTTGGCGAACATGTCGGCGACCCGGGCGAGCACGCCCGGCTTGTCGGCGACGTCCAGGGAGACGTGATAACGCGTGACGGTCTCACCCATCGGGTGCACCACGAGGTCGGCGTAGGTGGACTCCTCGGGACCCCGGGTGCCGGCCAGCAGGTTACGGGCCACGGCCACGATGTCGCCCAGCACCGCGCTCGCCGTCGGGGCACCACCGGCGCCCGCGCCGTAGAACATGAGCTGCCCGGCGGACTGGGCCTCCACGAAGACCGCGTTGTAGGCCTCGCGGACGCCGGCCAGCGGGTGCGTCCTGGGGATCATGGCCGGGTGCACCCGGACGCCGAAGGAACGGCCGTCCTCGGAGCGGGCGCAGATCGCCAGCAGCTTGATGACGTAACCCATCGCCTTGGCGCTGGCCACGTCGGTCGCGGTGATCTCGGTGATGCCCTCACGATGCACGTCGGCGGCCGTCACCCGGCTGTGGAAGGCGATCCCGGCGAGGATCGCGGCCTTTGCGGCGGCGTCGAAGCCCTCCACGTCCGCGGTGGGGTCGGCCTCGGCGTATCCCAGGGCCTGGGCCTCCTCCAGCGCGTCGGAGAACGAGGCGCCGTCCGTGTCCATCTTGTCGAGGATGTAGTTGGTGGTGCCGTTGACGATCCCGAGCACGCGATGCACGTGGTCCCCGGCCAGGGACTCGCGCAGCGGCCGGATCAGCGGGATCGCGCCCGCGACGGCCGCCTCGAAGTACAGGTCCGCGTTGTTGGCCTTGGCCGCGCCGTGGATGGTCGCGCCGTCCTCGGCCAGCAACGCCTTGTTGGCCGTGACGACCGACTTGCCCTTGTTCATCGCGGCCAGGATGAGCGACCTGGCGGGCTCGATGCCCCCGATCACCTCGACGACGATGTCGACGTCGTCGCGGTTGACCAGGGCCTCGGCGTCGGTGGTGAGCAGGGCGGGATCCACGTCGGCGTCCCGCCTGCGACCCAGCCGCCGCACGGCGACGCCGACGAGCTCCAGCGGGGCTCCGACACGCGCGGCGAGGTCGTCGGCCTGCTCGTGCATGAGCCGGATCACCTGGGAACCGACGACACCGCACCCGAGAAGAGCGACTTTCACTGCCATCAGCTCGCACCCCTTTTCTCGTTCACCGGAATCTCACCAGGATGCTTCGGCCTCCCGGCCGGAGGGAAATGGCGTTCAACGGATGTCAAAGCTGCCCTCTCAGGAGGTCGTCCTCGGTCTCCCGGCGGACGATCACACGGGACGCCCCGTCCTTGACCGCGACCACGGCGGGCTTGGGGAGGTAGTTGTAGTTGTTGGCGAGCGAGCGGCAGTAGGCGCCGGTGCCCGCGACGGCGATCAGGTCGCCGGTGGCCAGATCTTGGGGCAGCCACAGGTCACGAACCACCATGTCGCCGCTCTCGCAGTGCTTGCCGACCAGGCGGGAGAGCATCGGCCCCGCGGCGCTCTCGCGGGAGGCGAGGCGCGCGGTGTATTCCGCGCCGTAGAGGGCCGTGCGGATGTTGTCGCTCATGCCGCCGTCGACGCTGACGTAGGTCCGCAGCCCCTCGACGTCCTTGATCGTTCCGACCTCGTAGAGGGTCACGCCCGCGATCCCGGCGATGGACCGGCCCGGCTCGACGGTGAGCCTGGGCACCGGCAGCCCGGCGGACTCGGCCACCTTGGCGACGATCTCCCGAAGGCTGTCGGCGATCTCCTTCACGTCGGGCGCGGTGTCGCCCTCGACGTAGGGGATGCCGTAGCCGCCGCCGAGGTCGAGCTCCGGCAGGACGGCGCCGTGCTCCTCCTTGATCTGCACCAGGAGGGTGGCCAGGCGGCGCGCGGCCACCTCGAACCCGGCGGTGTCGGTGATCTGGGAACCGATGTGGGAGTGCAGGCCGACGAGTTCGAGCTGGGGCAGCGCGAGGATACGGCGAGCCGCTTCGGCGGCGGCGCCGGCGCTCAGCGAGAAGCCGAACTTCTGGTCGTCGTGAGCGGTGGCGATGAACTCGTGGGTGTGCGCCTCCACGCCCACGGTGACCCGGATCATGACCTGGAGACGCCTGCCGTGCTTGTCGGCCAGGAAGCCCAGGCGGGCGATCTCCTCGAAGGAGTCGGCCACGATGCGCCCGACCCCGACCTCGACGGCCTTCTCCAGCTCGGCGAGCGACTTGTTGTTGCCGTGCAGGGTGACCCGCTCGGGCGGGAACCCGACGCTCAGCGCGACGGCGAGCTCACCCGCGCTGCACACGTCGAGGCCGAGCCCCTCCTGCATGATCCAGCGGGCGACCTCACGGCACAGGAACGCCTTGCCGGCGTAGTGGACCTCGCCCCCGGCGAACGCGTCCCTGTAGTCGCGGCACCGGGAACGGAAGTCTTCCTCGTCCACCACGTAGAGCGGGGTGCCGTGTTCTTCGACCAGGTCCCTGACGTCCATGCCGCCGATCGTGATCGAGCCGCCGGTGCGGCTCGACGTTCGTGGCCAGATCGTCGGGTCGAGGACGTTCAGGTCGGCGGGTGCGTGCGGAGGGCGCTCCTCAGGCAGCACTTCGGCGTGCCGGTCACCGGCGGGGTGGGCGAATCGACTCACCCGATCGAGGCTATCGGACCCGGTGATATCTGTGAGACAGGTGCCCACCTAGCGAGACACGATCATACGGAAATACGCGAATTTTTCGTGCGATTAATAACTTAAGCCATATAATTTTACGTTTTGCGATGATCTGACCGCTATCCATCACAGCCGGTCCGGTGCCGCCTCGCCCAGGGCCGCCAGCCCCTCGGCCAGCACCTCCCGTACGGCCCGGGCCAGCCGTACGCGGGCGGTGTGCAGGGCCGACGGCCTCTCGTCCCCCACAGGCAGCGCGGGAGCATGCTCGAACGCGTCGTGGTAGGCCAGGGCGAGCTGCTCGGCGTAGGCCGCCCACCCGGGATCCCGGCTCACCCGCCTGCCGGGCACCTCGGCCAGCGACCTGAGCACCGCCCGGTCCCACCGGCCGTCGAGCAGCTCCGGCCGGAACTCCCCGCCGACGCCCAGGTCAGCCGCCCAGCGCCGCACGGCGACCGCCCGCGCATGCGCGTATCTCACGACGAATCCGGGGTTGCTCCATGTCCGGGGGAAGTCGTCCCAGGGCGAGACCCCCGCACCTCTCGGGAGACCGGCGGTCCTTGGGAGGCCCGCGCCCTCCAGGGGGTTCACTCCCCTCGGAAGCTCCGCCCCCTTCGGCAGGCCGGAGCCCCTCGCGGGGCCCGCGCCCTCCGGGAGATCCGCGCCGATCTCGGTGACCAGCTCCCCCGGCACCTCGACCGCGATCTCCAGAAACCCGTCGGCCCGCACCCGGACGTCCGCGATTCCCGGCAGCGGGCGCAGCCGTGCCGCCAGCTCCCCCGGCGCCTCTCTCCTGCGCAGCGCGGCCGGGGAGACGTAGAGCGCCTCCTCGGCCCACGTTCCCTGCGGGATCGGCGGCAGGCCGAGGAGCTCGGTGAGCTGGCCGGGCGTCACGCCTGGCAGCTTAGACGAGGGCGTGCGGCTCGGCCGGGCCGTACTCGACGAGCTGAGCCGAGCCGAGGAGCCAGCGGTCGCCGTCGCGGCGGCAGACGTAACCGAAACGGTCGGCGGAGAAGACCTTGATCCCGTCCGTACGGCACTGGCGCATCAGCACCTCGTCCCAGCCCTCGGAGACGTCGGCGAAGCCGAGGCCGCGCAGGACGGTACGGCGGGCCAGCAGGGTGGCTCCGGCGATCTCGGGGAGGTAGGAGTACTCGGCGGCGGGCTGGCGCAGCAGCGTGGCGGCGACGTCGCTCAGGTGGGCGTAGAAAGCCGCCTTGCCGACGATGTCGGCGGTGGTGAACAGGAAGGCCCGGGTGAGATCGGCCAGATAGTGCTCGCCGTACACGTCCCGGGCGTCCATGACCGCCACCAGGTCTCCCTGGCACAGGTCGAGGGCCCGGTTCAGCTGGCCGCCGATGGTGAGCCCGGGTCCGGCACGGCGGACCATGACCTCCACCCCTTCGGGCATCGCGGCGCGGGCCCGCTCGGCGGCGTTCTCGGCGTCCGTCAGCAGCACCAGCTGAACGACGCCCTTCTGCGGCGCGACCTGGGCCAGGGTGTGGTCGAGGTCGCCCCGGTCAATCATGATCACCGAGATGTTCAGGGTGGCCCGCGCGCTGGGCAGCCCGACCGCGTCGAGCAGGTCGTCCACCTTCTGGCTCATCGTGCCGGAGGCGTAGGCCTGGCGGAGCGCCAGGTGGGCACGGCGGGCTTCGGCCCCGTCGGCGGCGGTCCCGGCCTCGGCCGCGGCCCCGGCGGCGGGAGGGGTCGCTCCGGGGTCCGGCGCGGCGTCCCCGGGACGCGAGGCCGCGATCGGCGTGCCGCAGGCGGCCAGCTCACCCATCCGCCAGGCCGGCGTGCCCGGCGGGCAGTACACGGCCTTGGGCCAGCGGTAGGAGGTGAGCACGTCCGGATACGACAGGTGCCCGGGAAGCAGCTCGTCCAGGGTGAGCACCCGGTCGAACCGGTCCCCGGCCAGCGGCAGCGGGTTGTGCACGCGCGGCTGGACGGCGAAGGGCAGCAGCCCCAGCGAGGGCGCCCGGCGGCCGGGCGGCGGCTCCTGCGAGGCCAGGGCGGCACCCCACGCTCCCACGGACGCGGGCAGCGCGGAGACGATGTGCTCGAACAGCCTCGCGGCGGCCACGAAACGGTCGGCCTCGCCTCGGGTGTGCCAGAAAACCGTGCGGATGCCCCGCTCCGCGCACCAGGACAGCAGCGCGTGCAGCCCCTCACCCGGCTCTCTCAGCTCCTCGGCCCACGGCCCTTCGGTGACCGACTCGACCAGCAGCAGGTGCGGGATCTCGGCGGCCAGCACCCGGGGGAAGTCGTGAGGCGTGAAGCCGGTGGTCTGCCGCCACTCGTAGCGCAGCAGCGCCTCGGCGTGCGGCTCTGCGACGACGGCCACGGTCAGGTGGGGACGGGTGTTCGGGCCGGTCGGGACGCGGAAGGGCTTGAGCTTGACCGACTTGCCGCCGACGGTCCTGACGGACGTGGTGGCCTGGAAGGACGCGCCCGGGGCCTGCCTGTCGGCGACCTTGTTCGGGACGGGCTGGCGCTTGGGCGCCACTGGACGTTTGACGGGCTTGGCCACTCCGCGCAGGCCACGCGCCAGCCGGACCGGGTTGCTCTTACCCGTCTTGATCGCGTCACCGAGCCGGGACCAGCGGGCCACCTGCACCGACGAGAGCTTCCACTTCGCCACCTCGGCCTGGTAACGCTGCTCGGCCAGATCCCTGCGGAGTTTCTCCTCGGCCGTCTGCACGGCCTCCAGCCGCTCCTCGGTCTGATTCAAACGCTCCTGGACCCCGCGCAGCTCCGCCGTCGCGCGCTCCGCTTCGGCGATTTTGGCCTGCGCCGCATCGAGCAGCCGAGCCAGTTCGGCGGCCCGTTCCGCCTGGGCCACGGCCTCCCGCAACGCCGATCGTGTGCTTTCGAGTTGCTCGCCCGCCACGTCGTCCTCCGATTCCTGAGCCGGGCGAAAGGATACCCTTTGGTCAATCGCGACATAGAGGAGTCAGCACGGTGCAGTGGCCGACGTTCAATGTGAGACCGTACGTCTGCGGCGGCATCGGACACCTCGACGAGGACGTCCTTTCGGCCCTGCAGGACGCCGGGCCCCGGGTGAGGCCCGCGCTGCGGGCGCCCGAGGCGGCCCTGTTCAGCTCCTCGCCGTTGCCGCCCTACCAGCGCGACGACCGGACCTGGGCGTTCGCCTGGGGAGAGCGCAAGCCGGCCAAGGCGTCGACGTGGATCAGCGTGGCGGAGGAGTTCGAGACACCCGGCCTGATCGACGACGGGGACCGGATCGCGCTGCACGCCGGCGGGCTCGGCCTGGTGGACGTCTACTACCTGTTCCGGGACCGGGCGGTCTATTTCTCCTCCCTGCTGGAGCCGCTGCTGGCCATCGCGCGCACGCCGTACGAGATCAACTGGGACGCCTGGGCGTCGATCATCCAGCTGACCTTCCCCCTTCGCGACGACACCCCCTACGTCCAGGTCAGGCGGCTGGCCGGGGCCAGCGCGCTGGTCTTCGACCGGGCGTCGGGGCGGATCACGACGGAGCGGAGACTGCCCAGGTGGCTGCGTGAGGAGCCGTTCGAGGCGGGGCGGACGGCCGGGGAGATCCTGGAGATCCTGCACGAGGTCTACAAGGAGTTCGACGGGCGCCCGCTGCTCGTGCCGGTCAGCGGCGGCTACGACTCGCGTCTGCTGTGCTCGGTCGCGGTGGCCCGGGGCGCCGACGTGGAATCCTGGACGACGAGCCCGGACGACGGCACCGACACCGACATCGCCTTCGCCCGCGCGATAACCCGCGAGCTGGGCGTACGGCACCGCGTGATCGCCCAGGACCCCTCCGCCTACCCTGACGACGCGCTGGCCGTCGCACGCCGGCTGGAATTCCTCACCCCGCACCACGCCTGGTACACCCCGTTCGCCCGCGAGGTCCACAAGGCGGGCCGGACGCTGGTGGACGGGCTGGCCGGGGGACCGCTGCTGAAGAACTTCATGGTCAGCGGGGCAGCTCTGGAGGCGTCCTCGCAGGCCGAGCGGAAGGCGGCGCTGCTCGGCTCCCTGGCACTCGGCACCCCGTCGGTGCCGTTCCTGTCCGAGCAGGCCTCCGCCTGGATCACCGCCTCGGTCGGCGCGTCCTTCACCCAGGCGACCTCGATGCTCAACGGCCACCGGGCCGAGCTGCCGCTGTCGGTCCTGCACACCCGGACCGCCCGGGGCATCGCCCGCTCCCCGGTCAACCTGGTCGGCCCCGAGGTGTCGTTCGTGGCGCCGTTCATGCACCCGGACTTCTTCGACGCCGCGCTCTCCGTGGGCGTGGCCCGCAAGGACAAGGGGCGGTTCTACCGGGAGGTCCTGTACGCGGCCAACGCGCGCGTCGCCGCGCTGCCCTCCACCAACGTGGTCAAGCAGCCGCTCCAGCGGGTCCCGCTGCGCTCGGCCGCGGCGCCCGCGCGGGAGTACGGCCACCGGATGCTGACCCGGGTCGCGGCCACCGTGCCCTCGCTGCTGTCGGAGCAGCTTCACGGCGTGGTCGCCGAGGGCCCGGACGCCCTGGCGCGCTTCAACGGCTGGAACGACCGGTTCTGGGTGCGGAGCCTGGTGCTGTTCGGCGCCTGGCTCGGCGACTACGAGGACCGTCTCCCCGACCTCACCCCACCCTGGGCCTGACCCGTCCCCCTCGGCGACCAGGTTGAGCACCCGCCCGATCTCGCCATGGCGTAAGGCCATGGAGCGGGCGCAGGCCGACCCTGCGGCATACGAGCTTGAACGGCGTCGCGCGGCGAGACTCGCGGCTCATCCGCCTCACAATTCTCAAGGCTTCAGGCGGGTGCCGCCGCCGACGGTCGGCGCGGCTTCCGAGAGGCGCTCGAAACGGTCCGACGGCCGTACGGCCGGGCAGGAATCCGGATCCTTCGAAGGCGTGATCCACGGGTCCGCCGCGCGGGGTGCACCCCGGCGAATCTTCCGGCATAAGCCGAGGTCAGCGCCGTGGCGCGGGGCGCGTTTTGCAAAAAAGAGCGGTACGTGACACGGCGATTACGAGCGGATGGCGCGATGGTTACGGGGATTTCGCGGCGCCGGGGCGAGATGGCCCGTTTGACGGGCTTGGCCACGCTCGTACGGCTGGTAGTGTTCGGCGCAGAAAGCGCCACAACGGATGGCACCGAATCACAAATTCGGTCCGCCGGGGGCATGGAGCTCGTGGGGATGACGGCTCCCGCCAGCGCGGTCACCAAAATCATCAGCCGGGCAAACCGGTGACTTCGTCCTGCCCTTTCTCACTGTGAGCGAGAACACGATGAACGCATCCCCCCACCACGAGTCCGTCCCCGAGGACTTCGTCTCGGCGGACCCCCAGTGGTACAAGCGCGCCGTTTTCTATGAGGTGCTGGTCCGGGGGTTCAAGGACTCCAACGGGGACGGCACCGGAGACCTGCGCGGTCTGATCGAGAAGCTGGACTACCTCGAGTGGCTCGGCGTCGACTGCCTGTGGTTGCTCCCCCTCTACGAGTCGCCGCTGCGCGACGGCGGCTACGACATCGCCGACTACATGAAGATCCTGCCGGACTTCGGTGACCTCGGGGACTTCGTGCAGCTCGTCGAGTCGGCGCACGCGCGTGGCATCCGCATCATCACCGACCTGGTGATGAACCACACCAGCGACAAGCACCCGTGGTTCCAGGCCTCGCGGCACGACCCCGAGGGCCCCTACGGCGACTTCTACGTCTGGGCCGACGAGCCCACCGGATACCCCGACGCGCCGATCATCTTCATCGGCGCCGAGGAGTCCAACTGGACCTACGACCCGGTCCGCAAGCAGTACTACTGGCACCGCTTCTTCCACCACCAGCCGGACCTGAACTACGAGAACCCGGCGGTCCAGGAGGCCATGCTGGAGGTCCTGCGGTTCTGGATGGACCTGGGCATCGACGGCTTCCGCCTGGACGCCGTGCCGTACCTCTTCGAGCGCGAGGGCACGAACTGCTCCGGCCTGCCGGAGACCCACGCGTACCTGAAGAAGGTCCGCGCCGAGGTGGACCGTCTCTACCCGGACCGGGTGCTGCTGGCCGAGGCCAACGGCTGGCCCGAGGACGTGGTGGAGTACTTCGGCGACCCGTCCGTCGGCGGCGACGAGTGCCACATGGCCTTCCACTTCCCGCTCATGCCGCGCATCTTCATGGCCGTGCGGCGGGGCACCCGCGAGCCGATCTCCGAGATCATGTCGCGGACGCCGAAGCTCCCCGAGACCGCCCAGTGGGGCATCTTCCTGCGCAACCACGACGAGCTGACCCTGGAGACGGTCACCGAAGAGGAGCGCGACTACATGCACGCCGAGTATGCCAAGGACCCGCGTATGCGGGCCTACCTGGGCATCCGGCGCCGCCTGGCCCCGCTGCTGGACAACGACCGCGACCAGATCGAGCTGTTCACCGCGCTGCTGCTGTCGCTGCCCGGCTCGCCGGTCATGTACTACGGCGACGAGATCGGCATGGGCGACA
This sequence comes from Streptosporangium sp. NPDC000396, assembly GCF_042898655.1. Lineage (NCBI taxonomy): Bacteria > Bacillati > Actinomycetota > Actinomycetes > Streptosporangiales > Streptosporangiaceae > Streptosporangium > Streptosporangium sp. NPDC000396. The sequence continues at coordinate 60,652 of NZ_JBIAZA010000028.1, read as the reverse complement.
ACATCTGGCTGGAGGACCGCGACGCGGTCCGTACGCCGATGCAGTGGAGCCCGGACCGCAACGCCGGGTTCTCCCAGGCCGACCCGGGCCGCCTCTACCTCCCGGCCGTCATGGACCCGATCTACGGATTCCAGGCGGTCAACGTGGAGGCCCAGCAGAAGAACCCGGCGTCCCTGCTCCACTTCACCAAGAGGATGCTGGAGATCCGCCGCAACCACCCGGTCTTCGGCACCGGCATCTACAACGAGCTGTGGTCCAGCAACCCCGCCGTGCTGTCCTACGTCCGCGAGGACGGGGACGACGTGATGCTGTGCGTCAACAACCTGTCGAAGTACCCGCAGCCGGTGGAGCTGGACCTGCAGCGCTTCGAGGGCATGACGCCGGTCGAGGCCCGGGGCGGAGTCCCGTTCCCGCAGGTGGGCAGCCTGCCCTACCTGCTGACCCTGCCGGGTCACGGCTTCTATTGGTTCTCCCTCACCAAGCACTGACCCTTTTCGGCGGTCAGGTGGTCCGGGGTCGCTCACGAGTGAGCGGCCCCGCGATTTTTCATGATCTGCTGGGATCGGCGATCTATAGATCATCAATCCCAGCAGATCTAACTATGTCATGACATGTAGTCTTCGCTGTCATGCCTCCCGGTGGCCCGGGGCGCTACCGGGTCCGGGTTCACCCGCTGAGCCCGATCGGCCTCCCGGGAAGACGCCTATCTGGCCGTTACCGGGATCTGGGCGCGGGCCGCCTTGCGGGCGGGGATCAACGCCACCAGCAGGGCCGCGCCGATCGCCGTGAACACGGCGACGGCCAGGGTCAGGAACGAGGGGGTACGGCCGATGCCTGCGCCGACGCCGCTGGTGTGGCCCTGCAGGTCGATCAGGCCGCCGACCAGCGAGGCCCCGGCCGCGGTGCCCGCGACCACGCCCAGCACGACGAGCAGGCCGGTGCCGGTGACCAGTGTCGCGGCCACCTGCCTCGGGGTGAGGCCCATCGCCTTGAGCACCGCCAGATCCAGCGCGTGGTCGCGCAGGCCGAGGGCACTCGCGGTCAGCAGGTTGGCCAGGCCGAGCAGCGAGAGCACGACGACCAGCGCCACGATCACCACACGGATGATCGCGAGCCGTTCCGCCGGGTTGACCACCCGGTGGACCTCCAGCTCCTCATTCGAGGCGGCCAGCAGCCGGGCGCGGACCGCGGCCGGGTCGGCTCCCGGCTTGAGCACCAGGCTGTAGAACTGGGGCGGCACCGCATCCTTGGGGGCCAGGGTGTCCATCCCGAAGGAGAGCACCTCCCCGTCCTGGTCGGGCTCCACCACGCGGCCCACGATGTGCACGATCAGCGGCGTGCCGCCGACCGTCACCCGCACCCGGTCGCCGATCTTCACCCCCAGCAGGTCGAGCAGCCCCTGACCGGCCACGGCCTCGCCCCGGGCGGCGAACAGCCGCCCCTCCACCACCGAGAAGGGGTACGGCTCGGCGGAGGTGCCCAGCGCGCGGGCCAGCACGCTTCTGGTCTGCTCCGGCTCCAGCGCGGAGACCTCACTGCCCGGGTAGATGGCCGCCACCTCCGGGTCGGCCCGGGCGATCCGCGCGGCGTCCTCGGCGGGAAGCTTGTCGGGGTGGACCGTGAGCGCCGCCGCCTGGCCCACCTGTTCGGGGTGGCGCAGGAAGTCGTCCAGGGTCGCCCAGCACCCCAGGCCGATCGTGATCATCATCATCGGTATGGCGAGGCCGAAGATGCTCAGGAACGCGGGGACGCGTCTGGTGAAGGCGTCACGGGTGCCCAGGACGAGGGCGGGCGGCAGCCGTACGAGGAGGGCGAGCCGGGCCATCCGCGACAGACGGCCCCTCGGCGGCGCGGCGGGGACCGCGGGGATCGGCGGCGTCCGGCTCCCGCGCCAGGCGGGCAGGGCCACGGCGACGAGGACCACCACGGCGGTTCCGGCGGTGATCGCGAGCAGCGGGACCGGCGAGAGCGGCAGGATCGGCACGCCGTCCAGCGCGAACGAGGCGGCCACCTGCCCGCAGACCAGCCCGATCACGATGCCGAGCAGACCGAGCGCGCCGTGCTCCAGCACGAGCAGGCCGAAGATCTGGCCGCGGGTGTAGCCGAGCGACTTGAGGGTGGCGAGGTCACGTGTCTGGGCGAGCACGCGGCCGCCCACCGCGTTGGCGATGGCCAGCGCGGCGGCGACCAGACCGGCGATGCCGAACAGCGCGAGCAGCAGGCCGAGCAGCCGGTTGTCCAGCTCCATGGAGGCGCGGACCTCGCGCCAGGTGGACATGCGCTGGAGTTGCTCGTCCAGCAGGGTGACGGCCCCGTGCACGACCGGAAGCGTGTCTTCCCCGTCGGCGAGCCGCAGCCCGGTGACCGATTCGCTGCGGCCGAGCGCGGGCTCGATCCTGTCGAGGATGGAGGTCGTGGTCCAGGCCAGGCCAGGAGTCCACTCGGGATAGAAGCCCTGGTCGGCGGTGTCGGCCAGGCCGACCACGGTCAGCGGGTGCGAGGCGCCGTTGAGCGCGGTGACGGGGAAGGCACCGCCCACCCGCAGGCCGAGCGCCTCGGCGAAAGAGCTCTCGACGACGACACCGTCGGTTTCACCGGAACTCAGCCACCGGCCCTGGCGGACCAGCGGGGTCGCCACCGAGGGGAGCCGATCCAGCATCCCGCGCAGCGCCACGGGTGACTTCTTGCCCTCCAGCGTGAGCATCACGGGCGCCGTCCGGTACGGCCCGGCCACCTCGACCACGCCGTGGAGCCGGGACAGCGCGGCCACGTCCGGGGCGTCCTTGGTGTGGATCCACACGTGTGCGCCCCTGGACTCGGCGAACAGTCCCCGCCACGGGTTGGTCCCGTCTTCGAGGAGCGTCGCCGAGGTGATCAGCGCCGCGACGATCCCCGCCACCGCGAGCACCGTCAGCAGCGCCTGCCCCCGCCGCGCTTTCAGGTCGGCCCGGATCCATCTGGCCGAGGCCTTGGCCGTGCTCACGTCCGGGACCCCGCTCTGCGGCCCGGTCTCGGCTTCGGGCTCGGGTGGGAGGCGGCGCGCACCGGTCACCCCCTCAGCTCGACGACGTCGCCCGCGGAGGTCCTGGGACGGCGGCGGCTCACGCCGATGGCGCCGTCGTCGACGATCTCGCCGTCGAGCAGGGAGATCACGCGGTCGGCCAGGCTCGCCACCCGGGCGTCGTGGGTGACGAGGATGACGGTCTGGCCGTCGCGGTGGACCTCGCCGAGCAGGCGCAGGACGTCGCGGGTGTTGCGGCTGTCGAGGTTGCCGGTGGGCTCGTCGGCGAGCAGCAGGCTCGGCTTGTTGGCCAGGGCCCTGGCCAGCGCGACCCGCTGCTGCTCACCGCCGGCGAGCTGGGCGGGGGCCGCGTCGGCGCGGTCGGTCAGGCCGAGCTCGCCCAGGAGGTATTCCCGGCGTTCGCGAGCCTCCCGTGTGGAGGCTCCCGCCAGCAGCGCGGGCAGTTCGACGTTGTCGGCCACGGTCATGTTGGCGACCAGGTTGAAGAACTGGAAGACGAAACCGATCTTCTGCCTGCGCAGGAGCGCCCAGGCGCTCTCGTTCAGCGTGTCGACCCGCGCGCCGTCCAGCCAGATCTCGCCGCTGGTCCGGGCGTCCAGGCCGCCGAGCATGTGGACCAGCGTCGACTTGCCCGACCCCGACGGCCCCATGATCGCGACGAACTCCCCCGGCTCCACCCGCAGGTCCACCCCTCGAACGGCGGGCACCGGCACCCCGCCGTTCTGGTAGATCTTGACGAGATTGACCGTGTTGACGATGGGGGGTGAACTCACGACAGGTCCTCCTGGCAGCGTTCGAGCCAGTCGAGGTCGGCCTGCAGGTGCAGCATGGCTCCCTCGATCAACAGGAGCGCGACGCGATTGTCCCGATCGGTTCGCTCGGCGAGTTCGTTCAGGTCGCGCATGAGCGCAAGGTAGTGGCGGCGCTGGCGGTTGATCAACGCCATCCGGTCCGCGATGCCGGTCATCGGGGCCAGCACGAGCTTCATGAAGAACTCGTCCCGGACCCGCGGCCCCTCGGTGGGCTCGTCCACCCACACGTCGAGGGCCTCCCGGCCTGCGGCGGTCAGATAGTACACCTTCTTGTTCGGACGGTTGGACTGTTCGACATCCACAGCACGCACCAGCCCGTCTTTTTCCAGCCGGCCGAGCGTGACGTAGATCTGCCCGATGTTCGGCGACGGGTAGGCGCTGCCAAAGATTTGCTCAAGCGCCTGTTTCAGCTCGTATCCGTGGGCAGGTTCTTTCGCGAGGAGCGCCAACAGCGACTGCCTCACGCCCCACCTCCTCGACGTGCTCGTTACCTGAGCGTTACGGGACTATCCGTTGACGTCCACATTAACGCTGTGCATAACATGCATGCATCTACCTAACACGTATGTAACCGCCCTGAAATACGGAGGCAACCGATGCGCCGTCTGCTCCCTGTGGCGCTCGCCGTGCTCGTCACGGCGAGTTGCTCGGGAGCCGTCACGCAGGATGCCGAGCGTTCGAGCGGGACCGGCCCGTTCACCCTCGTGACGGGGCGTGACACGACCGGCTATCTGCAACCGCTGCTCGATCGGTGGAACGAGGCCCACCCGGCCGAGCGCGCCACCCTCCTCGAACTGCCCGAGGCGGCCGACGAGCAGCGCGCGCAGATGGTCGCCAACCTTCAGGCCAAGAGCGATCGCTACGACGTGCTCGGCCTCGACGTGGTCTGGACGGCGGAGTTCGCCGACGCCGGCTGGATCGTGCCGCTCGAACGCGGCATGTTCCCGCTGGACCGGTTCCTGCCACCGGTGGTGGACACCGCCGTCTACCGCGGCAAGCTCTGGGCGGTGCCGTACACCAGCAACGCCGGGCTGCTCTACTACCGCAAGGACCTGCTCGCCAAGCAGGGCTTCAAGCCGCCCAAGACCTGGGCGGAGCTGCGTGAGCAGGCCCGCGCGCTGCACGACAAGTACGGCATCGGTGGCTACGCGGGCCAGTTCCTGGCCTACGAGGGGCTGACCGTCAACTTCACCGAGGCCGTGCAGTCGGCCGGCGGGCAGATCCTCAGCCAGGACGGCACGCAGGTGACCATGGACGCGGCCAAGGCCAAGACCGGCCTCGACTTCCTGGTCGGAGGATTCCGCGAGGGATGGATCCCCCGGGAGTCGCTCTCCTTCAAGGAGGAGGAGTCGCGGCTGGCCTTCCAGGAGGGCCGCCTGGCCTTCGCCCGCAACTGGCCGCACGCGTACGGCCCGGCCACCACCTCGGCGGTCGCCAAGAAGTTCGGGGTGACCCGGCTGCCCGGGCTGAACGGCCCGGGCTCCAGCTCGCTGGGCGGGACCAACCTCGCGCTCAGCGCCTACTCCAAGCGGCAGAAGTCGGCGGCGGAGTTCATCCGCTACTTCACCAGCCTGGAGAACCAGCGACGGGTGCTCGTCGACGGCTCGTTCCCACCCGTGTGGGCCGAGCTGTACGACGACCCCGGCCTGATCAAGCGTTTCCCCTACTTGCCGGTCCTCAAGCAGAGCATCCTCTCCGCTCGGCCCAGACCGGCCAGTGCCAACTACAACCAGGTGAGCCTGGTGATCGCCAGTGCGGTCTCCAACGCTCTCACCCCACCCTTCAAGGAGGCCGGCGACGACATCGTCGCCTCCATGAAGGGGCAGCTCAACGAGATCATCCGGGCTCAGTAACCCGGGGGCGATCCCCCCGGTGAGTCGTCATCCCCGCTCTCGGTCCGAGCTGATCCGTCAACCCCCCTCTATCTGAATCTCGGCGGCCCCGGCCGCGCAGGAGGTCTGTTCAGCATGCGTAAGTCCATCATCACAGCGACGACGGCGGGGCTCGCCCTCGCCCTCGCCGCGTGCAGCGGTCAGGCATCCGACTCCGCCACCCCCAAGGCCGGAGCGGGCGAGAGCGCGCCCCCGGCGGCCAAGACGCTCGAAGGCGTGACCATCGAGGTCGCCGCCAAGTGGACCGGCCCCGAGCAGACCAACTTCCAGGAAGTGCTCAAGGCCTTCGAGGCCAAGACCGGCGCCAAGGTCACCTACGCCTCCACCGGTGAGGACACCGGCGCCTACCTCGGCCCCCGCATCCAGGGCAAGAACCCGCCGGACATCGCGATCCTGCCCCAGCCGGGCCTGGTCAAGCAGTACGCCGACCAGAAGGCGCTCAAGCCGCTCACCCCCGAGGTCCTCAAGCAGATCGACGACAACTACACCCCGTATTGGAAGGAGCTGGGCTCCGCCGACGGCCAGGCCTACGGCGTGCTGGTGAAGGCGGCCCACAAGTCGCTCATCTGGTACCGCGACAAGGCCTTCCAGGACGCCGGGGCGCAGCAGCCGGCCACCTGGGACGACCTCGTCAAGACCGCCCAGACGATCGCCGACTCCGGCACCCCCGCCTTCTCCCTGTGCGGCGCGTCCGGCTGGACCCTGACCGACCTGTTCGAGAACGTCTACCTGTCCAGCGCGGGCCCGGAGAACTACACCAAGCTCTCCAAGCACGAGATCCCGTGGACCGACCCCAGCGTGACCACCGCCCTGGAGAAGATCGCCCAGCTGGTCGGCAAGAAGGAGTTCCTGCTCGGCGGCTCGGCCGGCGCCCTGCAGACCGACTTCCCGACCTGCGTGACCCAGGTCTACGGCCAGGACAAGTCGGCGATGGTCATCGAGGCGGACTTCGTGGGCACCACCGCCGAGGAGTCCGGCGCCAAGCTCGGCGAGGAGGCCAAGTACTTCCCGTTCCCGAAGGCCGGTGGCACCGAGCCGGTCGTGCTGGGCGGCGACATCGCGGTGGCGCTGAAGGACTCCAAGGGCGCGATGGCGCTGCTGGAGTTCCTCGCCTCCAAGGAGGGCGGCGAGGTCTGGGCCAAGCTCCCCGGATACCTCTCCCCCAACCGCAACGTCTCGCCTGACAACTACCCGTCCGAGCTGACCAAGAAGCTCGCCCAGACGATCATCTCCGCCGGTGACGCCGTCCGCTACGACATGTCCGACCTCGCGCCCAGCGCCTTCGGCGGCACCGACGGCAAGGGCGAGTGGAAGCTCCTGCAGGACTTCGTGCGCGACCCGTCCAAGATCAAGGACATCCAGAACAAGCTTGAGGACGAGGCCAAGAAGGCCTGGAAGTAAAGGAGAGAGGCCGTGACCGACAGGTTCGACGGCCCGCAGAGCCCGCGCGGCGGCGGTGACGCCGCCCGCGGGTCCTCCTCCGGACCGGACGACTCCCATGGGGCTTCCACCGACCTGAACGACGAGCCCCCACCCCCACCCCCGGCGTCTACGGACGCCGAGACACCTCCATCCACCCGGCCGGGCGCGAACGCCGAGACGGTCTCATCCTCGCCGGAAAGCGCGACGGCCGCAGCGGTCGCGACGGCCTCTGGCGGGCCCTCCCGGCTGGGACCTCCGCCGCGAATGGCGATCTGGTTCCTGCTGCCGGGAATGGTCCTGCTCGGCTCGATGGTGATCTACCCGATCATCTACTCGATCTTCCGGAGCTTCTACGACAGCACCGGGAACACCTTCGTCGGTGTGGACAACTACGCCGCGATCTTCAGCGACGCCTCCACCCTGACCACGATCAGGAACAACCTGATCTGGGTCGTGGTGGCCCCCGCCCTGGTCACCGTGATGGGTCTGATCTTCGCGGTGCTGACCGAGCGGATCCGCTGGGCGACCGCGTTCAAGCTGATCGTGTTCATGCCGATGGCGGTCTCCCTGATGGCCTCCGGCGTCATCTTCCGCCTGGTGTACGAGCAGGACCCGGACCGGGGCGTGGCCAACGCCGTGATCACCTCGGTCCAGGACCTCTTCGGTACCCACCAGGGCTACCCGGACGCCCGGCCCAGGGACAACGAGAAGGCCCCGGTCGCCGCCCAGCAGGGCGCGGTGGTGACCAAGCAGCCCGCCAAACCCGGGCAGGCCGTACTCATCCCGCTGGTGGGCGTCAAGCCCGAGACCCTCGCGTCGGCCTCCACGGCCAAGGCCGTCCAGCCGGGGCCCGGCGAGCTGGCCGGGACCGTGTGGGTGGACTTCACCCAGGGCGGCGGCGGCGCGCTCAATCAGGTGGACGGCACCGAGAAGGCCCTGGCCGGGGTGACGGTCGAGGCGGTGCAGAACGGCGCCGTCAAGGCCACCGCCACCACCGAGGCCGACGGCACCTTCCGCTTCGCCGGGCTGGCTCCGGGCGACTACGTGGTACGGCTGCCGCAGTCGAACTTCGAGGCGGCCTTCAACGGAATCCCCTGGCTCGGCCCGACACTGATCACCCCGGCGGTCATCGGGGCGTTCATCTGGGTGTGGGCCGGGTTCTCCATGGTGCTGATCGCGGCCGGCCTCGCGGCCATCCCGCGCGACGCGCTGGAGGCGGCCCGCATCGACGGCGCCACCGAATGGCAGGTCTTCCGTAAGATCACCGTCCCGCTGCTCTCCCCCGTGCTGCTCGTCGTGTTCGTCACGATGATCATCAACACGCTGAAGGTCTTCGACCTGGTCTTCGTCATCGCACCGGGGTCGGTGCAGCCACAGGCCAACGTGATCGCGCTGGAGATGTGGCGCGTCGCGTTCGGCAGCAACAACCATGGGCTGGGCAGCGCGCTGGCCATCTTCCTGCTGATCCTCGTCCTGCCGTTCATGATTCTCAACATCCGCCGGTTCAGGAGGGACAACCAGTGACAACCTCCACTATCGGCGCGGGCGCCCCGCCTCGCAACGTTCTCAGCCGGGTCGTGGACCGGATCGGCGGTGGCCTGATCCAGGCACTGATGGTGCTGATCGGCGTTTTCTGGCTGGTCCCCACCCTCGGCCTGTTCGTGGTCTCGATCCGCGACGAGACGGCCAACAACTCCAGCGGCTGGTGGACGGTCTTCACCAAGCCCGCCGAGCTGACCCTCAAGAGCTACGCGGACCTGCTGGCCACCGGGTTCACCTCGTCGTTCTGGAACACCGTCCTCATCACGGTGCCCACGACCGTCCTGGTGATCGGCATCGCGGCCATGGCGGCCTACGCGTTCGCCTGGATGGAGTTCCCCGGCAGGGACGGGCTGTTCCTGGTGGTGGTGGGCCTGCTGGTGGTGCCGATCCAGATCGCGCTGATCCCGATCGCGAAGCTCTACGGCGCCGTCGGGATCTTCGGCTCCATCTCCGGCGTGGTGCTCTTCCACGTCGCCTTCGGGCTCCCCTTCGCCATCTTCCTGCTCCGTAACTTCTTCGCGGGCATCCCCCGCTCGCTGCTCGAAGCGGCCCGGATGGACGGCGCGGGCGAGTGGAAGATCTTCTCGACCGTGGTGTTCCCGCTGGCCAAGCCCGCGGTCGCCTCGCTCGGAATCTTCCAGTTCCTCTGGGTCTGGAACGACCTGCTCGTCGCCCTGGTCTTCGCCAACACCGAGAACCAGCCGATGACCAAGGCCTTGCAGTCTCAGATGCGGCAGTTCGGAACCAACATCGACATCCTGGCGCCGGGCGCCTTCCTGTCCTTGCTCATCCCGCTGGTCCTGTTCTTCGCCTTCCAGCGGTACTTCGTCCAGGGCATGATGGCCGGTTCGGTGAAATAAAGGGGGCAGGTCCGGTACGGCTTGCACGGATTTCTGGTGCCAGCCGTACCGGATCTCAAACCTCGATAGGGTTTCCGTATGTCCGCACGCCCTTTGAACGAAGTCGTGGAAGCCGGGTGGGCCAAGGCCCTGGAGCCCGTGGCCGAAAAGATCACCGAGATGGGTGACTTCCTCCGGAGTGAGGTGGCGGAGGGCCGGCAGTACCTCCCTTCGGGGCCCAACGTGCTCCGCGCCTTCCAGCAGCCCTTTAACGAGGTCAAGGTCCTGATCGTCGGTCAGGATCCCTATCCCACGCCGGGCCACCCGATCGGCCTGAGCTTCTCGGTGGCCGCCGACGTCCGCCCGATCCCGGGCAGCCTGCGCAACATCTACAAGGAGCTCACCGAAGACCTCGGGCTGCCGATGCCGAGCAACGGCGACCTGACCCCGTGGGCCGAGCACGGCGTGCTGCTGCTCAACCGGGTGCTCACCGTCATGCCGGGCAAGCCGGCCTCACACCGGGGCAAGGGCTGGGAAGAGGTCACCGAGCAGGCCATCAAGGCGCTCGCCGAGCGTGACAAGCCGCTGGTGGCGATCCTGTGGGGCCGCGACGCCCGCAACCTGCGCCCGATGCTGGGCAAGTTCCCGGCCATCGAGTCCGCCCACCCGAGCCCCCTGTCGGCTCGCAGCGGCTTTTTCGGCTCCCGGCCGTTCAGCCGGGCCAACGAACTCCTCGAACAGCAGGGCGCGACTCCGGTCGACTGGAAGCTGCCCTAGCCCATCCCACCCCGCCAGGGCACTAGGATTTCCACCATGAGTGATGAATCGGGCACCGAACGCTATCTGCGTCTGACAGTTGAGCTGACCGTGGAGGTGCAGGACATCGGCGCGCTCCAGACCGCCGCACTGAAGGAGATCAACCACCCGGACACCGACCTGGACGACGACGAGCGCCGGGAGCAGGCGGAGATGGTCTCCGCCGACGAGACCGGCGCCACGGCGCTGCAGTGGCTCATCGAGCCGGACCACGTCATCGGCCTGATCGAGCACATCGACGAGGTCGAGCCCCGGGAGGCCGTGCTAGGCGTGGAGCCCACCGACGCCCCCTCCGACGAGGACGACGACGATCACGACCACTCGCACGGCCACGGCCACGGCCACTGAGGTCACTCGCTGACCACGAAGCCATCCCCGAAGGCCCAGAGCTGACCTTCCAGGTCGAAGGCCTGGTAGATCCTGATGCCCTCGGGGGTGGTCTCGATCTCCATCACGATCTCCGCACCCCTGGCGCTGGCCCGCTCGTAGTGGGACTGCAGGTCCTCCACCACGACGAACACCCCCTGGCTGACCGCCGGCAGATCCAGAGCGCTGCGCAGGTACGGCTCGCCGGACCGGACGGAGGCCAGCATGATCACCGCGTCCCCCAGCCTGAGCTGGGCGTGCCCGATGCCGCCTTTGGGGCCGGGCACCGTGAGCGCCGGCTGGAAACCGAAGACCTTGCCCAGCCACTCGATGGCGGCCGGAGCGTCCTGGTAGCGGAGGAACGGAACCACACGGGGCGTCGACATGCTGCCCTCCATCGAGACGGTGGGATGCCTTAGGCAGAGCTTGCCACCGTTGGCCCCTCCCGTCAGCCCGCCGGGCGGATCTTCCCCTCAAACGGTCCCACCCGCCGGACGACCCTTCCCCCAAACGGCCCCGCCCACCGGACGACCCTTCCCCCAAACGATCCCACCCGCCGGACGGCCCTTCCCTCAAGCAGCCCGGCCACTGGACGCCCTCTCCAGCAATCTCGCCCGCCGGACGGCCCTCCCCTCAGACGACCCGGCCCGGCGGGCGGACCTTCCCTCACGCGGCTCCCCCAGGTACCGAGGAAGCCCTCTCCCCCTCAGGCGGTGAGGAGGGCCTCGCGGCGGGCGACGAGGGAGTCACGCTGACGCGCCAGCTCACCGCAGCGCGCGGCCAGGTTGCCGACCGTCGCGTCCGCCCACTGGGCGACCTCGTTGACGGCCTGACCGGTACGGGCGATTCGCTGGTGCTTGATCGCGTCAGTGATGATGTTGTCGAAGAACATGTCGGCGAACCAGCGGGTGTCCACCTTCGGCAGCTGCGGATTGACCTGCATCCCGATGTCGGCGAGCTCTCGGGAGAAGGCGTCCAGAGCCCGCTGGGCGTGCCAGGCGGCCTCGTCCGCGTTGCGCAGATGACCGTGCTCCATCATGTCCGCGATGCCGCCGCCGCCCAGCATGTCCCAGGTGGAGGCGCCGCGGGCATTGCCGAGGCAGCGCAGAACCTGGCCGACCGCTTGGACGGCGGCGACCCCGGCCTGGCGAGCCTCCTCGTGCTCGCGGAGATCGGCGTGGGTGTTGGCGAGCCACTGGCCGATCTCGGTGAGTTCGCGGCCCCGGGGGTCGGCCGACTCCACCAGCAGGCGTTCCTTGCGTTCGAGCAGGGCGGCGAACTCCTCCTGGGCCGAACCGACCTTGGCCAGGCCACGCTCCACGGCCATCTGGTCGGCCTTCAACCATTCGAGCCGGTTCCGCTGGCCGTCCAGGCGCTGCCGCAGGGCCTGCGCCTCCGCGCGTTCCTTGGCGAGCTTCTCCTCCTTGGACCCGGCGAGGCCGGACAGGAACGCCGCGAAGCCACCGTTCTCCAGCCTGGAGACGTCGCGTTCTTCCTTGACAAGCTGGTCCCCGAGGTCACTGATCAGCTGCTCGACCTCGTCGAGCTGCACGGCCACCGCCTGACGCTGCCTGGTCAGTTGTTCCAGCCGTCGCACTCGCTCGCGGGCGGCGCGCAGATCGTCGTCGATGTTGTCGAAGGAAGTCACACCTTTTGCGACGCGTGGCGGGGACAAATCGTTCCGTCCGATATGGCGTCAGCCCATCGAGACCAGCGGTGGGGGATAGTCCCGGATCCCCGTGGGCAGCCGCCACGGTTCGTGGATCAGCCTTCCCGGTACGGTGCCCAGCTCGGGCAGATACCGCCGGATGTATTCGCCGTCCGGGTCGAACCGCCTGGCCTGCCGGACGGGGTTGATGATCCGGTTGGGCCGGGTGTCGTTGCCGGTCCCGGCCACCCACTGCCAGTTGCCGTAGTTGTCGGGCACGTCACCGTCGAGCAGCAGGTCGGAGAAGTGCTCGGCGCCGACGCGCCAGTCCACCCGCAGGCGCCTGACCAGGAACGACGCGGCGACCATGCGGGCCCTGTTGTGCATCCAGCCCTCGGCGAGCAATTGCCGCATGGCCGCGTCCACGATCGGCACCCCGGTCCGGCCCTCCTTCCACGCCCGCGCCGCGTCCTCGTCGTCACGCCATCGCTGCCCGCGTGCCCGGTAGTCGTCCCGATTGATGCGAGGAAAGGCCAGCGTCACCTGGTGGAAGAAGTCGCGCCAGCACAACTGCCTGACGAAGTCGCCGTCGCCGGACAGGGACTCCAGCTCCAGCGGTGACAGGCAGCCGAAGCGCAGGTAGGGGCTGAGCCTGGAGGTGCGGTTCCCGGCGAGGTCGTCGCGGCCGTCGGCGTAGTCGCCGGCGCGGTGCTTCAGCCACCGCTCCATGCGCTCGCGCGCCGCCGTCTCACCGCCCCTGAACAGCCCGTGCGGCTCGTGTCTCGCCGTGAGGAGCGGTCCGGCCGCAAGCCCCATAGGGACGGGCACCGTAAGGGGAGGTTCCAGGATCTCCCGGCGCCCGTGCCCGCTCCAGACCCGCCAGTAGGGCGTGAAGACCCGATAGTGGTCTCCGCCGCCGAAAGGCCTGAGCGCGTCCGGCGGCACGATCGTCACGCCGGGGAAGCGGCGGAACCCCATCCGGTGCCGCTCGCACTCCTCGGCCAGCCGCCGCTCCCGGCTCCGCGCGAGCGCGCTGACGTCCGCGCTGACATAGACGGCCTGAGCCGGCAGCTCACGTCCGAGCCGGATCGTCTCCGCCACCGGATCACCCCATCGGACGACAAGCTCACCGCCCCGCATGCGAAGCGATTCGCGCAGATCGGCGAGGGACTCGATCAGGAAGCCCGCCCGCCGGCCCGAGGGCATGCCGGGGTCGACCACGAACAGGGGAACCACGTGGCGCGCGTTCGCGCACGCGGCGGCCAGCGCCGGGTGATCGTGCACCCGGAGATCACGGTTGAACAGGACAATGACGGTATCCATCGCAGGTCGCCTTCATGACTGGGCCGTTACAAGGTGTTTCGTGACCGCCGCGCCGGTGGTTGCATCCATCGGAGCCGACCGGCCGAAGAAATCGCAGGAGACGAGTCACTCACACTGCCTGGCAAGCTGATAGGACGATCTCAGGGATGGGGCGAGACGAGGATGGACGAGCAGGGCCAGGTGACCACGGAGGAGGAGCCGGGCTACGGGATCGGGGCCGTCGCGCGCAAGCTCGGCGTGCCCGCTCCCACGCTGCGCACCTGGAATCTGCGCTACGGGATTGGGCCGAGCCGCCGCAGCCCAGGCGGCCATCGCCGCTATGACACGGGTGACCTGCGGCGCCTTGAGAAAATGAACCGGCTCATCAGGGCCGGGTTCCCGGCCGCCGACGCGGCGCGGGAGGTGCTGAGGACCGGGGTCGCCCCACCCGCGGACTCGGTCCCGGACAGGCTCTCGCCCGCCGTACCGGAGCCCCGGCCCGAGATCCCGACCTCGGCGATGCTGGCGCGGTCGGCGGTCGCGCTGGACAGCCAGACCGTCTCCGGCTGGATCGACGCGGCGCTGGACAGGCACGGGATCGTGTGGACCTGGGAACGGCTGGTGCTTCCGGTCTTCGAGACGATCTGCAGGCGCCAGGCCGAGACCGGCGCGAGCGTCGAGGTCGAGCACCTGTTCTCCGATCGGGTGCTGGCCGCGCTGGCCCGGCTCGCCGAACCCCCGGTCCTGCCCGTCAACGACCGGCCGGTGCTGCTGGCCTGCGCCGAAGAGGAACAGCACAGCCTGCCGGTCTACGCCCTGGCCGCCGCGCTGACCGTCAACCACCGCGTGGAGACGCGGGTGCTGGGCGCGCGAACCCCCTATCCGGCCCTGGCCGACGCGATGCGCCGCCTCGGCCCGGCGGTGGTCTTCGTCTGGTCCCAGCGGCCCGAGACCGGTGATCCCGCGCCGCTGGCCTCCCTGCCTCTGCTGCGCCCGCCGAGCCGGCTCGTGATCGGCGGGCCGGGCTGGTGGGAGGACCTTCCGCCACGGATCTCGCGCGTGACGTCGTTCCGCGACGCGCTCGCCCGGATCACCGCCGCGCCGCGCTGATCCTTTCCGCCCAGGCTTGCGATCATGAGGTCGAGCACATATGAATAAGTTTTGAATAGGTTTTCGTGGTGAGGGGGCACCATGACAGACACCTTGAACATCCGGCTCGCCGAAGGCGACGACACGGCGCTGGCGGAGTGTTTCCACGCCCACGGCTCGCTCGTCCGCTCCTACCTGCGGCGGTTCGTCCCTTCGCAGGAGGTCGAGGACCTGCAGCAGATCGTGTTCGCGGAAGTGTGGCGGTCGCGGCACCGCTTCGACCCGGCCCGCAGCCTCCCGGCCTGGCTGCTCGGCATCGCGCGCAACCGCGCGGTGGACCACCTGCGGACGCGCGCCCCGCAGACGGTGTCGCTGGACCTGGTGGCCGACCCGGCGGGCACCGACGGCCGGGCCCACGGAGACGGCATGGCGGAGCGCGACCAGGTCATGCGCGCGCTGGCGGAGCTGCCCGCACCGCAGCGCCAGGCCATCGAGCTGGCCTACTACGGCGAGCTGACCCAGCGGGAGATCGCCGAGAGGCTGAGCGTTCCCCTGGGCACCGTCAAGGCCCGTACGGCGCGCGGGCTGCGCCGCCTGTCAAACATCCTCACCCCGCTCGCGGCATGAACAGCCAGGTCAGGCCCAAGGTCGCGGTGTCGAGCTGCCTCATGGGCGAGCCGGTGCGGTTCAACGGGGGCCACAGCCGCGACAGGTTCCTCAGCGGAGAGCTGGACCCCTACGTCGACTGGGTGCGCATCTGCCCGGAGATGGAGATCGGCCTCGGCAGCCCGCGCGAGACCCTCCGCCTCGAACGCTCCTCGCGGGGGCCGCGCCTGGTCACCAGGAAGACCCGGGTGGACCTCACCGGCAGGATCACCTCCCTGGCCGCCGAGCGAGTGCGCGTCCTCGACGTGGACGGCTACGTCTTCAAGTCCAAGAGCCCCAGCTGCGGGGTGCACGGCATCCCGGTCTACGCCGGCGACACGGCCGTGGACCGCAGGGGCAGGGGCGTGTTCGCGGCGCGGATCCTCGACGCCTTCCCGCTGCTGCCGGTGGAGGACGAGGGGCGGCTGAACGACGCGCTGCTCCGCGAGACGTTCGTGGAGCGGATCTTCGCGCACGCCCGGCTGCGCGCGTTTCTGGAGAGCGACTGGCGCGCACGCGACCTGGTCGCCTTCCACTCCCGGCACAAGATGCAGATGCTGGCCCATGACCCCGCCGCCTACCGGGAGGCGGGCCGGGTGGTGGCCCAGGCGGGCGTGCGGTCCCGCGAAGAACTGGCCGCCGACTACGCCCACGCGTTCCGTACGGCCTTCGCCAGAAAGGCCGGCATCGGCCGCCACGTCAACGTGCTCCACCACTGCCTGGGCATGATGAGCGACTCGCTGGACCAGGCCCGGCGGGCCGACCTGGTGGAGGTCATCGCCTCCTACCAGGCCGGCCGGGTGGCGCTCAGCGTTCCGGCGACTCTGCTCCGCCATCACGCCCGGGGCGAGGCCGCCGAATACGTCCGGGACCAGACATACTTCTCGCCCTATCCGGAAGAACTCCGCCTGCGCAACCACGTCCCCGCGTGACACGCGGGGCCATGCGGCGTCTGGCCCAATCCCTGCTGCGGCGTCAGCCGCCCGGCTGGGGACGGCAAGGCGGCTCACTGGCCGAGCCGGACCACCGCCAGGGAGCGGGCGGGCAGGATCAGCCCTTCGCCCAGGTCGTCGGGATCCTTGCCGAAGTGGATGCCGGGGTCGGAGGCCAGCAGGACCTGACCGAGGGCGAGCCGGACCGTGAGCGGAACCGTGCCGAGGTTGGCGGCGACGCGGAGCGCTCCCCGATGGACGACCAGCCAGGATTCACCGTGGTCCACCCGGACCCGGTCCAGCCTCGGGTCGGACAGGTCCGGATGCGCGCGGCGCAGCGCGATCAGGGACCGGTACCAGTCGAGGTGGGCCCGGTGGGCGTCGTGGTCGAGCTCGCTCCAGTCGAGCTTGGAGCGCAGGAACGTCATCTCCTCACCCGGGTCCGGAGCCTTGTCCGCCCAGTCGTCGTAGCCGAAGCCGACGAACTCCTTCCTCCGCCGGTCGGCCTCGCCCTCGCGGAGCTGCGGCTCGACGTGGTCGGTGAAGAACAGGAACGGCGTGCGGGCGCCCCACTCCTCGCCCATGAACAGCATGGGAGTGAACGGCGAGGTCAGCAGGAGCCCGGCGGCCAGCCGCAACGCCTCCGGCGCGACCCGGTCCCCCTCGGCGCGGTTGCCGATCTGGTCGTGGTTCTGCGCGGAGCAGACGAAGCGGTAGGCGGGCACGTGGCCCGCCGGACGGCCGTGCGAGCGCCCCCTGAAGGTCGAGTAGGTCCCGTCGTGGAAGTAGGCCGAGGTGAGCACCTTGGGCAGGGCCCCGGCGAAGTCGTCGTAGTAGCCGTGCCGTTCCCCGGTCACCGCCACGTGCAGGGCATGGTGGACGTCGTCGTTCCAGGCGGCGGCCAGGCCGTACCCGCCGGCCTCGCGCGGGGTCATCAGCCGGGGATCGTTGAGGTCGGACTCGGCGATGAGCGTCAGCGGCCTGCCCACGGACGCCGACAGCGCGTCCACCTCGGTGGCCAGCTCCTCCAGCAGGTGCACGGCCCGCTTGTCGTGCAGGGCGTGCACGGCGTCGAGCCGCAGGCCGTCGATGTGGTAGTCACGCAGCCACTGCAGCGCGTTGCCGATGAAGTAGCGGCGCACCTCGTCGGAGCCGGGGCCGTCCAGGTTGACCGCCTGGCCCCAGAAGGACGAGGCGCTGGAGTGGAAGTAGGGGCCGAAGGGGGCCAGGAAGTTGCCGGACGGGCCGAGGTGGTTGTAGACGACGTCGAGGATCACACCGAGGCCCCGCCGGTGGCAGGCGTCGACGAAGCGCTTGAGCCCGTCGGGACCGCCGTAGTTGCCGGTGACGGCCCACAGGTCCACCCCGTCGTAGCCCCAGTTGCGCTTGCCCGGCACCGGCGGCACCGGCATGACCTCGACGAAGTCGACGCCCAGCGCGACGAGATGGTCGAGCTTCTCGATCGCCGCGTCGAAGGTCCCGGTGGGGGTGAAGGTGCCGACGTGCAGCTCGTAGATCACCGAGCCGGGCAGGTCACGCCCCCGCCACAGGTCGTCCGCCCACTCGAACCGGTCGTGCTCGTAGACCCGGCTCGGCCCGAAGATCCCCTCGGGCTGCCAGCGGGTGCGGGGGTCCGGCAGCGCCTCGCCGCCGTCCAGCCGGAACCGGTAGTCGGTCCCGTGTCCGGCCCCCGGCACCTCCGCCGACCACCAGCCGCCCGCCCCCGCCACCATCAGGTGCCGGGTTCCCTCGACCTCCACCTCGACCGTTGACGCCTGCGGCGCCCATACCTCGAACATGGACTATCGCCTTTCCAGCAGCGCGACGGGGTACGCGGACAGCAGGTGGGCCAGCGGGATCCGGCCGGTGTGCTCGACGCCGGACAGCAGGTCCTGCCACCTGCCGTGCGGCAGTGTGAACGTCCTGCTCCCCCAGCCGCGCCGGGCCAGCCCGACCGGCAGCCGGGTGGCCACCGCCACGGCGCCGTCCCCGCGCGCGAAGGCGATCGCGTGCTCGTCGGCCTCCAGCGGGACGTACGGCGACGCCGGATCCAGCCTCTGGCGCAGGTTCAGCGCCTGGGTGGTGACCAGCAGCTTGGCCCTGTCCCAGGGGGAGCCGCCCTCCCCGGCGAGCATCCGGCGGCGTAGCGCGAAGTCGACCGGACGGCGGTTGTCCGGGTCCACCAGGGAGAAGTCGGTGATCTCGTTGCCCCAGTAGAGGTCGGGCACGCCCGGCAGCATGAGCTGGACGAGTTTCTGGCCCAGGGAGTTGGACTGGGCGTACGGCTCGATCCTGGCGGTGAACTCCGCAACCGAGGCGCCGCACTCCTCGATGGCCCGGGCGGCGAAGCCGCGGATGCCCTCCTCGTAGGCGGGGTCCGGAGTGGCCCAGGAGATCGAGGTCTTGGCCTCGCGGGCCGCCTTGAACAGATACTCGAAGAACCTGTCCCGGCTGATCGGCCAGGCCGCCATCAGGTTCTGCCAGGCCAGATAGTCCAGCACCGGGTCGAAGGAGACCTTCGAGGACCACTCCCCCACCGCCGCGGCCCACTCTTCGGGCAGCTCCGACAGCACGGCCAGCCGGGCCCGCACGTCCTCCGAGCGCTTGGTGTCGTGTGTGGACAGGGTCGTCATGGTGCCCGGCGACATCTCCTCGCAGAACGCGTGGAAGTCGCTCACCGGCTCGCCGAACCGGTCCGGCTCCCCGCCCACCTCGTTCAGGCAGGCCAGTGGATACCACCGGTAGAGGGCGGTGTCCTCCACCCCCTTGGCCATCACCGGCCCGCAGGTCTGCTGGAACCGGACGACCGCCTCGGCCGGGCCGTGCAGCACCCTGTCGACGGCCTCGGCGACCGGGGCGCCCTCGGGCAGCCGGGACGCCGCGACCCGCCCGGCCGTCTCCACGATCGCGGCCGACTCCTCCGGCACCGGCTCCCCGGGCACCACGTAGGCCCGGTAGACCGGCATCGCGGCGAGCAGCTCGACCAGCGTCTCCCGGTCGGAGCCGACGACGGCGTGCAACCGGTCGATCTCGGCGCCGAAGAACAGGTCGAGGACCTCCCGCTTGGACTGCCGGACCACGGTGGCGTAGTCGTGCGGCACACCGGTGTGCGCGGTGAACAGCTCCGTCAGCGGCGCGCCCCCGGCCGGGTCGACGAACAGCCCGGTGATCCGGTTGAGCACCTCGTAGCCGGTGGTGCCGTCGCAGTCCCAGTCCGCGGGCAACCGTTCGGAGCCGATCAGGATCTTCTCCGCCACGGTCCACACGCCCGAGGCCTCGCGCAGCCGGGCCAGGTAGCCGCGCGGATCGGCC
Source organism: Streptosporangium sp. NPDC000396 (assembly GCF_042898655.1). Taxonomy (NCBI): domain Bacteria; kingdom Bacillati; phylum Actinomycetota; class Actinomycetes; order Streptosporangiales; family Streptosporangiaceae; genus Streptosporangium; species Streptosporangium sp. NPDC000396. The sequence continues at coordinate 41,013 of NZ_JBIAZA010000028.1, read as the reverse complement.
AGCCCGTCGGGGTGGTCCACCCGGAGCCCGTGGACGATCCCCTCCTCGATCAGCCTCAGCGTCACCTCGTGGGTGGCGGCGAAGACCTCCGGGTCCTCCACCCGCAGGCCGATCAACGAGGACACGTCGAAGAAGCGCCGATAGCCGGGCCCGCGTCGCCAGTCGACCAGCCGATAGTGCGTGCCGGGGAAGGGGAACTCGTGGTCGTGGTAGCGCAACACGTCGCCGTCCACCACCGGCTCGACGGAGTCGCCGATCACCGGCATGTTCACCTTGCCGTCGCTCCAGTCGATGTCGAACCACGACGCGTACGGCGACGCCGGCCCGTCCTTGAGCACCGACCACAGGGCCTTGTTGCCCGACTCCGGCACCGGGACCGTCATGTGGTTGGGCACGATGTCCGCGACGGTCCGCAGCCCGTGTCCGGCCAGCGTCGCCGACAGCGCCCGCAGGCCCTCGATCCCGCCGAACTCCTCCCGGACGCGGGAGTGGTCGGTCACGTCGTAACCGTGCCGCGACTGCGGAACGGCCTGCAGGATCGGCGACAGGTAGACGTGGCTGACCCCCAGCTCTTTCAGGTAGCCGGCCAGCTCGGCCACCTCGGCGAACCCGAAGTCGGGGGTCAGCTGGACCCGGTAGGTCGCCACCGGCAGTGTGAAGGCCTCAGACACGGCGCAGCACCCTCACCGATCGGCCGACCACGGGAACGTTCTCGGAGGCCCGGCAGATCCGGGTGTCCATCGTGATCGGCATCGCCGTGTCGATCTCCGTCAGCCACATCTCGCCGTAGTCCCTGGGGATCGTGAAGTTGATGACGTCGTGGTGGGCGTTGAACATCAGCAGGAACGAGTCGTCGGTGATCCGCCGCCCCCGGCGGTCCGGCTCGGTGATGGCGTCGCCGTTGAGGAAGACCGCCAGCGACTTGGCGTAGCCCACGTTCCAGTCTCCGTCGGTCATCTTCTCCCCTTTAGGGGTGAACCAGGCGATGTCACTGAGGCTGTCTTCGGAGCCTCGCACCGGCCGGCCGTAGAAGAACCGGCGCCGCCGGAAAACCGGATGGTCGGCACGGAGCTTGGCCAGCCGCCGGGTGAACTCCAGCAGCAGCCAGTTCTCCCGGATGTCGGACCAGTCCACCCAGCTCAGCTTGTTGTCCTGGCAGTAGACGTTGTTGTTGCCCTGTTGCGTGCGGCCCAGCTCGTCGCCGTGAGAGATCATCGGCACGCCCTGGGACAGGAACAGCGTGGTCAGGAAGTTGCGTTTCTGCTGCTCGCGGAGCGACTCGATGGCCAGCGAGGCGGGGCCTTCCTCGCCGCAGTTCCAGGAGCGGTTGTCGTCGGTGCCGTCCCGGTTGTGCTCGCCGTTGGCCTCGTTGTGCTTGCCGTTGTAGGAGACCAGGTCCTGGAGGGTGAACCCGTCGTGGCAGGTGACGAAGTTGATCGAGGCGGCCGGGCGGCGGCTGTCGTCCTGGTACAGGTCGCTGGAGCCGGTCAGCCTGGAGGCGAACTCCGGCAGGGAGGCGGGCTCTCCCCGCCACAGGTCGCGGATCGTGTCGCGGTACATGCCGTTCCACTCGGTCCACCGGGCGGGGAAGTTGCCGACCTGGTAACCGCCGGGGCCGACGTCCCACGGCTCGGCGATGAGCTTGACCTGCGACAACACCGGGTCCTGCTGGACCAGGTCGAAGAAGGCGCTCAGCCGGTCCACCTCATGCAGCTCGCGCGCCAGCGTCGCGGCGAGGTCGAACCGGAACCCGTCCACGTGCATCTCGATGACCCAGTAGCGGAGCGAGTCCATGATCATCTGAAGCACGTGAGGGGAGCGCATGAACAGGCTGTTGCCGGTCCCCGTGGTGTCCATGTAGTAGCGCTTGTCGTCGTCGACCAGCCGGTAGTAGCTGCCGTTGTCGATGCCCCGCATGCTCAGCGTCGGGCCGAGATGGCTGCCCTCGGCGGTGTGGTTGTAGACCACGTCGAGGATGACCTCGATGTTCGCCTCGTGCAGCGCCTTGACCATGGCCTTGAACTCCAGCACCTGCCCGCCGCGCTGGCCGGTGCTCGAATAGGCGTTGTGCGGGGCGAAGAACCCGATGCTGTTGTAGCCCCAATAGTTCGTCAGCCCCCGCTCGATGAGGACGTGGTCGGTGACGAACTGGTGCACCGGCATGAGCTCGATCGCCGTCACCCCGAGGCCGGTCAGGTGGTCGACGATCTCCGGGTGGCCGATGGCCGCGTAGGTGCCGCGGATCCGCTCGGGGATCTTCGGGTGGTTGACGGTCAGGCCCTTGACGTGCGCCTCGTAGATCACCGTGTCGTGGTAGGGCGTGCTGGGAGGGCGGTCGTGCCCCCACCCGAAGAACGGATTGATCACGATGGAGCGAGGGACGAACGGGGCCGAGTCGGTGTCGTTACGGCTGTCCGGCTGCCCGAAGTGATAGCCGTACGCCGCCTCGTCCCAGGTCACGTCCCCTTCCACGGCCTTGGCGTAGGGGTCGAGCAGGAGCTTGGCGGGGTTGCACCGCAGCCCCCGCGCCGGGTCGTAGGGGCCGTGCACGCGGTAGCCGTACCGCTGCCCGGGGCCCACGCCCGGCAGGTAGCCGTGCCAGACGTATCCCTCGCACTCGGTGAAGGTGACCCTGCTCTCCTGGTTGTCCTCGTCGAACAGGCACAGCTCGACGCGTTCCGCGACCTCGGTGAAAAGCGCGAAGTTGGTTCCCGCGCCGTCGTAGGTGGCTCCCAGCGGGTAGGGGTCGCCCGGCCAGATCTCGATCATTGCACCGCCCTTCAGCGGTGGGGACATATGCCCCATGTTCTCCCTGTGATGCACACATTCCCCTCCTTCTCACAGTGAACTGCGTCCCATGCATGACATTCGCCTTTTTGGGGCCTGAGTTCCAGCACAACACGGGTGTGAACGATGTTCCGCGACTACGGATGACCGGAAGGCGGGTTAAAGGTGTTGCCGTAGTGCGCGCAGGACGGGTTGGTACAGGTGCAGCCCGGCATCGGCGACGAACGACTCGGCCGCCCGCAGATGCGATCCCGCCCGTTCGGAGTCGCCCTCCAGCAGGGCGAGCCGCCCCAGGCACAGGTCGGTCACCGACCAGCCGAACAGCCGTCCGGCGTTCGGGGCGAGCCGGCCGTACAGAACCCGTCCGGCGGTCACGTCGCCGAGCGACGCGCAGATCTCGCTGACGGCGTCGGGCACGAACCGATAGCTCAGGTCCGGGCCGATCGGAGCCAAGTCATCACGGGACAGCTCGGCGAAGACCTCACGGGCCTCACCGGTCCGGTCCAGGTCGATCAGGGCCAGGCAGCGCAGGATCTGCCAGGGCCGCTGGCCGGGACGGTGACCCAGCATCTCGTCGGCCACCGCGAGCGCCTCACCCGGCCTGCCCTCCGCCCGGAGTGCCAGGAAGCGGAACACGCCGTGCCGCAGATGGGCGTCGTCCCGGCCCAGAGCCCCCTCCGGGTGGGCCGTGCCCGACTCCTCGGCCGCGGCGAGGGCCTCGGCGAAGCGCCCGGCCAGGTAGGCCTGGATCGCGCGCTGCCAGGCGACCAGGCTGACCATCGAGGGAAGCCGCAGCCGGTCGGCGGTCTCCCCGAGCCAGGCCAGCAGCTCGGCGGCCTGGCCGGTACGGCCCCGGGCCACCAGCTCGACGTAGTGGGACTCCCTGCCGACCCACTCGACGGCCAGATCACCGGTGCGGCGGCCGATCTCCACGATCTCGTCGACGATCGCCTGCCTGTGGTCATGGTCGTGATCGTGCCTGAGCACGATCGCCTGAACGATCAGCGCGTGGGACAGGGCCCGGTCGTCGCCGGTACGGCGGGCCAGCCGTACCGCCTCCCCCGCGATCGCCACACTCCGCTCGACGGGCCGGACGATGGAACCGGTCATCGCGGCGGCGGCGAGCAGCCGGGCCCGCCACGGCGAGTCCTCTGCCAGGCCAGAGACGAGGACCCGGTCGATGCGCTCGGCGAGGCGGGCGATCCCGGTCACCTCCTCGTACATGGCCAGGTTGATCGGATCGGAGAAGCCCAGCACCGCCCTGGCCAGCCGATTGTCGTCGCCGAGCCCCTCCGCGATCTCCGCGGCGGCCTCCAGCGAGGCGTGGGCCGCGATGCTCAGCCCCGCCGCCGCCTGCGCCTCGGCCAGGTCGAGCAGGAGGTCGCAACGGAGCGCGTCATCGGACCTGGGGAGCCGGTCGATCATCGCGATCGCCTGCTTCAGGTTCTCCACCGCGTCCTCATGGGCGAACTGGCCCATCGCCTGGGCCGCCGCGCGCCGGGTGTAGCCGATGGCCTTGCCCGTCATCCGGGCGGTCAGCAGGCTCTCCCGGTAGTGGTGGGCGATCTCGGTGAGGCGGGTCCCGCTCCGCTCCTCCAGCACCTCGGCGATCCGCGCGTGCAGCCGCCGTCGGCGCAGCGGCGGCAGCGCCCCGCGCAGCACGTCACGGACGATGTCGTGAACGAACCGGCAGGTCAGCCCGTCGCCTTCGACCAGCAGCCGGGCCCGGACCGCGGCGTCCAGGATGTCGAGCACCCGGTCCTCGGGCAGCTCCACCACCCGGATCAGGATGTCCGTCGCCGCGTCCCGGCCGAGCAGGGCCGCGACGGTCAGCACCTCCTCGGTGTCCGGCGGCAGGCCGGCCATCCGGCCGCGCACGACGTCGGACAGCGCCTGCGGGGTCTCGCCCAGTTGCAGGACCTCGCCCAGGAAGAACGGGTTGCCCGCGGTCAGCCTGCCCATTTCGGCGGCTCGGCCGGGATCGGCACCGGCCCTGCCGAGATATTCGCGGATCTCCTCCTCGCCGAAACCCCCGAGGATGAGCCGCCGCACGTGCGGCAGCCGTACCAGCGTGCCGAGGGCCTGCTCCAGCGCGCCGCCCGGCCGTACGTCGGTGTCTCGGTAGGTCGCCACCACGGTCAGCTCCGGGCAGAGGTGGGTGGAGGCGAGGAACGAGAGCAGCCGCAGCGACGACGCGTCCGCCCACTGGAGGTCGTCGAGGACGATCAGGACCCGGCCGTGCTCGTTCAGCAGCCGGGCGAACGCCTCGTAGAGCTGGAACTGCCCGGCGCCGGCGAGCTGAGCCAGCTCACCGTCCTTGCCGACCAGCTCCTGTACGGCCTGCGTCCACGGCCAGAAGGGGGGCGCGCCGACGCCGTCCCAGCAACGGCCCCACACCACCCGGTGCCCCGACGCCCGCGCGGTCTCGGCCGCCTGCTCCGCCAGGCTGGTCTTGCCGATTCCCGGCTCCCCGGCCAGCAGCACCACCCGATGCCCGTCGCCCGCGACCGCCTTCTCCAGCGTCGCGGCCTCGTCGTCCCGGCCGACCAGCCGGGCGGTCCGCCGCAACGCCGTCCGGACCCGGGGGGTGAGCGCGGGGTCCTGGGCGAGAATGCGCCGCTCCATCTCCCTCGACCGGGGATCGGGGTCCAGCCCCAGATCCTCCACCAGCAGCCTGCGTCCCTCGGCGAGCACGGCCAGCGCGTCGGCCTGCCGCCCGGCCTGATAAAGCGCGTGGGCGCCGAGCACACGAAGTCGTTCCCTGAACGGATGGGCGGCGACCGACCTGGCCAGCTCGCCGACCAGCCGGGCCCCCTGACCGAGCGCGAGATCGGCCTCGGCCACGTCCTCCTCCAGCGTCAGCCGGAACTCGGCCAGCCGGGCGATCTCCTCCACGGCCCAGGGAGCGCCTTCGAAGTCGGCCAGCGGTTCGCCCCGCCATTCCCCCAGCGCCGACCGCAGCCGCCCGCCCGCGGCCTCGTAGTCCCCGGCGGCGATCATCCGCCTGCCCGCGGCCGCGTGCTCCCGGGCCCTGAGCAGGTCGAGCGCCCGCTCGGAGATGTCGAGGGCGTAGCCCCCGGGCCTGCTGACCAGGATCGTGGGAGCCACGCTCCGCCGCCTGCCGGGCTCGAAGACGCGGCGGAGCTTGGAGATGTAGGCCTGAACGGTGTTGACCGCCCCGGGCGGCGCCCCGTCCTCCCAGAGCACGTCGATCATCCGCCTCAGCCCGACCGGACGGGGTGCGGCGAGCATGCACATGGCCAGCACCGTCCGCTGCTGGTAAGGCCCGATGTCCAGCGGTGTCCCGTCGTCGGTGATCACGCCGACCGGCCCTAGCACACGAAAGTCCATCAGGCCACCTCGCTCGCAAATGGGCAGATACTACCTTTCATGCCTGTCGTGCCCGCGCGACGACCGGCGCCGTTTCCCGGCAGGAGCGGTCCGCGCCTGTCGAGTCGGCGTACGAGACCGCGAGAGCGGTGAAACGGACCCGTCCTGTTCTTCACTCGCGAGAAGTGGAGCGGCTTCGTCAAGGCCGTCAAACACGGGAATTTCGACGTTTGACCCCGGCCAGGAGGGTAGTCCGAGCGTTCTTGCGAATGGAGGACTCGCGGGATGGGCGGATTCAAGAAGTTCTTGATGAGAGGCAACCTCGTCGAGCTCGCCGTGGCGGTGGTGATCGGAGCGACCTTCAGCGGCCTGGTGCAGGCACTGGTCAAGGACCTGATCACCCCCTTGATCGCGGCGATCACCGGCGGCGGGGGGCCTGACTTCTCACGGTACGTGTTCAAGGTCAACGGCGCCGAGTTCATGTACGGCGACTTCATCAACCACCTGCTGAGCTTCCTGATCATCGCCTCGGTGGTCTACTGGCTGATCGTGATGCCGATGACCCGGCTCATGGCCTTCTTCGACAGGGACAAGAAGGCCACCGAGAAGCAGTGCCCGGAGTGCCTCAGCGACATCCCCGTCGACGCCAGTCGCTGCGCGTTCTGCACCGTGGAGCTGTCGGCGGTCCGTGCCGCGGACAAGCCGTCGGCCTGACCTCCGACGCCGGGGCCCGGTGACGCTCAGGGGCGGTGCCTCCGGCGCCGGGGCCCGTCTACGGTCGGGCCAGGGCGGGGTTGCCCCTGACAGACCTGGCACGGCGTCCCTCCTCCGCCTCGACCACTTGGAGTAGTCAACGAAACACGGTTCGTGAATACTGAAACCATGCGTCTGGCCGAGGGCGGCGATGTTGGGAAAGCATCAGGTTAGCCCGGAAAATCACTTGTAGGACGATGAGAGCGTGAGTTTCGAACTGGCCGTCTGGCACGAGCCCAAACCGATCACCAAAGAACGCGCGGAGAGCGTCTTCCAGGCACTCCGCCGGGGAGAGCCCGGAGCCGCCGAGCCACACCCCGGCGTCGCGGCGTTCGCCGGGCGACTGCCCGAGGCCGAGCAGATCTCCCCTGCTCACGCCGTGGTCACCGTGGAGTTGGAGCGGGCCGACGAGGTGTCGGGCAAGGTCTTCGCCCTGGCCCGCGAATGCGAGCTGGTCTGCTACGACCCCCAGCGCAAGCTCGTGCACAACCTGACCCCGCTGGGCGTCTATCCGGGCATGCAGATGCACACGGGCGACGGGATGATCGTCGTCGACCCCGACCTGCGGCTCGTCGGCGACGCGCTGGCCACCATGTCGCCGGAGAACCCGTTCACCGCCCTGGTCGTCTTCGGCGAGCACTTCATCCAGACATCCCCCGAGATCACGGGATACGAGCTGGAGTACAAGGACAGCGTCCAGAACCTGCTGTTCCGCACCCACGTCTCCGACCTGGAACCGGTCCAGCGCGCCTTCTCCGAATACGCCACCGGCAAGCGCACCTTCCTCGACCGCCACGACTGGCACCGGGTCTGAGCCCGGCTCAGCGGGCGCGGGTCACTGCGGCCCCTTGATCGGGCCTCGCACCCGTCGCGCTACGCGCGTATCACGCTCAGGCTGTGTCTCTTTGGGGCTTCGCCCCAACCCCAGGTGAGGGGCCTCCGGCCCCTCACACTCCCCGGCCGCTGCCCGGTTCCCGAACACCGCAGCCGTCCTATGAGCAGCTTGACCCTCAAGCTCTCCGAATCGCTCGTGATCGGGCTCCGCAAGACCTTGCCCGATAGCCGTTGGACGTCGGCGCCTCGCACCCGAACCGGCGTTTGGCTACCTGGCCCGGGACGACGATGATCGTCAGTTTTTACGTCTTCAAAGGCAGCCCGCTTCGCGGCCCGCCGCGTCGGGCGGTCGCTGGCCATGCTGCGGCTCTCCGGCCAGCCGCGGCGTTCTCGTCAGCCTTCCCAAGCCGCCTCCCCGCCGCCGCTGAGCGAAACGACTCACGCCTGGTCGAGCGTGAGCCGTACGACGGAACGCTGTGGAACTACTCCTCGGTCGGGGCCAGGCCTGTCTGGCAGGCTCCCCATCCGGGTGGGTCACCTAGCTTGACGTTGGCGCAACCAATGCTGCAGTAACCCGCGAAGTGCCAGCAGCGTGACGACCGGCTTCTGGTCGGCGTTGAGGGCTCAACTCAAGCAGCAGGAGCCCGTGGCGTCAGGCGGACCTCGACATCCGCGTCCAGGGCACGCGCCAGCCGCTCCAGAACCGGCAACGTGGGAATGGTCCCGCCTGCCTCGAACCGCGCCACTGCCGACTGTGTCATGCCGGCCGCGCGAGCCAGGTCGTTCTGGCTCCAGCCACGCCCCTCACGCATCGCCCGGACCGTCTTGCCCAGTTCGTAGGCGAGACGTGTGGCTTCATAGGCCTCAGCCACGCCCGGCTCGGCCATCCGGCGATCTCTGAGCTCTTGCCAGCTTCCCTGCTCGCTCATGCTGTTTCTTCTTCCCCGTCGGCGGTGTGCGCCAGTTCGACACAGCGACGCATGGCTCGCCGAGCTCGCTCAACCTCACGGTCGTCACGCGTCCGCGTCTTGTGAAACACGGTCAAGAGCACGATCCGGCGATGAGGTGCGATCTAGTAAGTGATGCGTACGGCGAACTCGTCAAGGCGAAATCGGAGCTCGCGCAGTTTGCCGTCAAGTTGCTTCGTGCAGGGCTCCCCCAGCAGGGGTCCCTCCGCCGCAAGCAGATCGACATAGAAAGCCACTTTGCGAAGGATGCCGCAGGCAGATTTTCAAGCACTTCTGAACTTCCGGTTCCAGCTTTACGGTACCCCAGCTCATAGCGTTGATGCTATGGGCTAGAGAATCGTCACACTCCGCTTTCAGTCAAACACGATGATCCATCATCGCGTTACCGCCGGCGAAAAGTCGACGAAGCCACACGATCAGTAAATACGGCTCATTCCCACGAAGTGAGCGGGAGCCGTACAAGCAGACCCTGAAGGCTACCCCTCGGTCGGGAGCAGGCCTGACCTTGGTATCTCAAAGATGCCGTTCAGAAACTTGATCATTCCTTTCGTTCCGGTGATGGATTTCCCGGTTCTTGCGGACCCGGCCAGGGAGGGCCAGGTGGGCATCAGCCGCCTTACCGAAGCACCCGCTCCACGGGTGGGCCGGAAATGGCCCGCCCGGCGCAGCTCAACCCTCAGCGGTGCCGCACTGCGAAACCATTCATCTCAGCGAGCCCGCCAAGGCTGGAAGGCCTCATCGGTCACTCGCCGGGGAAGCGGACTCCGATCTGCCCGCGGACCTCGTCCATGAGGGTCATCACCTCAAGGGTGGCCTGCCAGGGCACGAGGGGGCTTTCCAGCAGGCCCTCGCGCAGGCAGCGCATCGCCTCGACGGCCTCGTGGGTCAGGCCGACCCCCTCGAAGGGGACGTGGAAGGTCTCCGGCTCGGCGTCCACGCGGTGCAGGGTGAAGGTGTCGGGCCGGAAGAAGCTGCGCGGCAGCTCGATCCGGCCGAGCGGGCCGGAGATCGACGCCGTGATCGGGCTGTGGGTGGTGATGCCGCAGGAGAGCAGCGCGACCGCCCCGTTGTCGTAGCCGAACAGCATGCCGGTGTTCTCGTCCACGCCCTCGGGGGTCAGCCGTGCCCATGACTGCACCTTCGCGGGGTTGCCGAGCACGAGGTGGGCGAAGGAGATCGGGTAGACGCCCAGGTCGAGCAGGGCGCCGCCACCCTGCGCGGGGTCGCGGAGCCGGTGGCTCGGCCCGATGGAGAAGGAGATCGCGAAGTCGGCGTGGAGGGTGTTGACCGGGCCGAGCACGCCCTCGCCGATCAGCTCCACGACCTTGCGGATGGCGGGGTTGCACCGCATCCACATGGCCTCCATGAGGAACAGGCCGCGCTTTCGCGCGAGGTCCACCAGTTCGGCGGCCTCGGCGGCGTTCAGCGTGAACGCCTTCTCGCACAGTACGGCCTTGCCCGCGTTGAGACAGGTGAGCACGGCGTCACGGTGGGCGTTCTGGGTGTTGGCGACGTAGACGATGTCCACGTCCTCGTCGGCGGCCAGTTCGGCCCAGGTCCCGTAGGCCCGGGGGATGTCGTGCCGGTCTGCGAACGCCTTGGCGGTCTCCAGCGTTCTGGACCCGACCGCGATCACCTCGGCGTCCGGCAGGAGCTTCAGGTCTTCGGTGAACGTGGCGGCGATCCCACCGGTCGCGAGAATTCCCCATTTGATCGTGCTCATGAGGACATATCTCATCATGTACGGCCCGCCTCCGGCTCGCCCGGCGACGGCCGTACATGACGGCCAGCCGGCCGTACATGACGGCCAGCCGGCCGTACCTGACGGTCAGCGGGCCGTACCTGACGGTCAGCGGGCTTACCGGGTGATCAGCGGGCCGTACCGGGCGATCAGCCGCGGGTGTCGGCGAGCAGCGCCTTGAGCACCAGGTCGGGGTGGTCGCGCAGCACCCCGCGCATCCGCCACTCGTCGGAGAACAACGCCAGCAGCTCTCCGTCGAGCGACCGGGTGAAGACCTCCACGCCCCGCTGGCGGGCCAGGATCGGCGCGGACGCGGCGTCGGTGATCCTGGCGAGGCTGAAGTCGAGCCGGTCCATCAGGATCTCGGTGTTGAACTCTCCGGCCAGCCGGTGCTTGACCACGTCGAACTGCATGGGGCCGACCGCCGCGAGCACCGGCGACTGGTCGCCCCGGATGTCGGAGCGCAGGACCTGGACGACGCCCTCGGCCTCCATCTGGTCGATGCCCTTGCGGAACTGCTTGGCCCGGCTGGAGTCGCGGCAGCGGGCGGTCCAGAAGTGCTCGGGCGCGAAGCTCGGGATCTTCGGGAACTCGACCGCCGAGCCGTCGTAAAGGGTGTCACCGGGGCGCAGGGCGGTGGCGTTCACCAGACCGACCACGTCGCCGGGGAAGGCCTCGTCGATCGTCGCGCGCTCCTGGCCGAAGACCGACTGGGCGTATTTGGTGGCGAAGGGACGCCCGGTGGCCGCGTGGGTCAGCACCATGCCACGCTCGAACCGGCCCGAGCAGACCCGGACGAACGCGATCCGGTCGCGGTGCGAGGGGTCCATGTTGGCCTGCACCTTGAAGACCAGACCGGAGAACGGCTTGTCCAGCGGGCGCGGGTCGTCCTTGACGTCGGGGCGGGGCGCGGGAGCCGGGGCGATGTCGACCATGGCGTCGAGCAGGCGGCCGACGCCGAAGTTGTTCAGGGCCGCGCCGAACAGCACCGGAGTGGACTCGTGCGCCTCGAACGCCTTCTGGTCGTGGTCGGAGCCGATCGCCGAGAGCAGGTCCACCTCGTCCTTGGCCCGCTTCCAGTCTTCTCCCAGCTCGGCGGTGGCCTGCTCAGGGGTGAGCTCGGTCTCGATGGCCTTGGTGGCGCCGCCGGGGGTGCGGGTGTAACGGACCGCCTGGTCGGTGATGCGGTCCACCACGCCGTGGAAGAAGCCGCCGGTGCCGATCGGCCAGGTGATCGGGGTGGGGAGCAGGTTGGTCTTCTCCTGGATCTCGTCCAGCAGCTCCAGCGCCTCCCGGCCGGGCCGGTCCCACTTGTTGACGAACGTGATGACCGGGATCCGCCGGTGCCGGCAGACCTCGAACAGCTTCAGGGTCTGCGGCTCCATGCCCTTGGCCGCGTCGAGCAGCATGACCGCGCAGTCGACTGCCGCCAGCACCCGGTAGGTGTCCTCGGAGAAGTCGGCGTGGCCGGGGGTGTCGACCAGGTTGAACATGTGGCCGCGGTATTCGAAGCGGAGCGCGGCGGAGGTGATGGAGATGCCTCGCGCCTTCTCCATATCCATCCAGTCGGAGGTCACGCCGCGCCGGCCGGCCTTGCCGTGCACCGCACCCGCCTCGCTGATCGCGGAGGCGTGCAGCGCCAGCGCCTCGGTCATGGTCGACTTACCAGCGTCGGGGTGGCTGATCACCGCGAACGTGCGGCGCCGCGCCGCCTCCTGAGTGATCGCGGTCATGTCCTGGTCTCCTAGCGGTGCGTGGGTAGAGTGGAGCTCCCGACACTGTGCGGGTCGCCGAAACAGCTTACGCGCCACCGCACACGTCAACAGATGTGGCAACACTTCCTCAGGCCGCTTGCGTCACCGTGGTGTTCGGTGGATCGTGGAACACCATGGTTCGCCCCATGCCCGTCCCGACTGCCCGAAAGCGACCCGCTCGTGCAACTCGACGCTCCAGTGATGTGCAGATGATCACCCTCCGCTACGCGGCAGGCTCCGACGTCGGCCGGGTCCGCCAGGGCAATGAGGACGCGGCCTACGCCGGGCCCTGGCTCCTCGCCGTCGCCGACGGGATGGGGGGCCATGTGGGTGGAGAGGTCGCCAGCTCGGCGGCGATCGCCACGGTCGCGTCCCTCGACCAGGAAACCCCGGGCGATCTGGTCGCCGCCGCCGAGGCCGGAGTCCGCAAGGCCAACCAGCGTCTGCGCGAGCTGGTCGAGCAGGACCCGAGCCTCGCCGGCATGGGCACCACCCTGACCCTGATGCTCTGGGACGGACTGCGGGTCGCCCTCGCCCACATCGGTGACTCCCGCGCCTACCTGCTCCGCAACGGCGATCTCTACCAGATCACCTACGATCACACCCTGGTCCAGACGCTGATGGACGAGGGCCGGATCACCGCCGAGGAGGCCGCCCGGCACCCGCACAGGTCGATCCTGCTGCAGGTCCTCGACGGCGGCGACACCATCGACCCCGATCTCTCCCTTCGGGACGCCGAGGTCGGCGACCGCTACCTGCTGTGCTCCGACGGCCTGTCCGGGGTGGTCGAGGCCGACCAGCTCCGCCAGGTGCTCGCCGACGTCGACGACCTCGACGCGGTGATCCGGCAGCTCATCGGGCTCGCCCTCGACGGCGGCGGTCCCGACAACATCACCTGTGTGGTCGCGGACGTGGTCGAGGGGCCCGGCTCGGAGACCCCCCTGGTGGTCGGCTCGGCCAGCCCCTTGTAGACGGGTCCACCCGCCCTTCCGGGAAACGCCTCCGGAAACGCCTCCGGGGGCGGTGGCGGGTGAATCCTGGTCGCGACGGAAGGCAAACGCTATCGTCGGTTCTGCGTGCTCCTCGTCGATCATCGCCCCGGAGGGATGTCCGTCATGTACAAGGAATTCGCCATCGAAGCGATCGTGTGGCTCATCCCCGTCGTGATCCTCGTCGGCCTCGCCTTCATGATCACCCGCCCGGCCTGATTCCCTCCGTACGGCGGATCGCCGTCTCCCTTCCCGGCCCGTCGACCGGGTGTCCCGCTGCGCGAGCGTCCTGTTTCGAGAATCGCAAGGCCGCCGACTAGGCTGTTCCCGCCGGATGTACTCAACAACGGCGAGTACGTTTCGATCAGCGGTCGACGGTCCTCCTGCGGCTGAGAGATCGCACCAGCACAAGGAACCCAGTGAAGCTTCTGCACTCCGGGAAGGTCCGCGACGTATACGAGGACCGGGGGGACATCATCCTCGTGGCCTCCGACCGGGTGTCGGTGTACGACGTGATCCTGCCCACGCCCATCCCCGACAAGGGGAAGATCCTCACGCAGCTTTCGCTGTGGTGGTTCGAGCAGCTCGCGGACATCGTTCCCAACCACGTCATCTCCGCCACCGACGTGCCGTCCGAGTTCGAGGGCCGTGCCGTACGGTGCCGCCGGTTGAACATGGTGCAGGTCGAGTGCATCGCCCGTGGCTATCTCGCCGGTCTCGGCCTGAAGGAGTACCAGGCCGGCGGTTCGGTCTCCGGGGTGCCGTTGCCTCCCGGTCTCGTGGAGGGCTCCAGGCTTCCCCAGCCGATCTTCACGCCGACGACCAAGGCCCCGCTCGGGCAGCACGACGAGTTCATCACCTACGACGACGTGGTCTCCCAGGAGGGGGCGGAGGTCGCCGCGGAGCTCCGCCGGATCACGCTCGCGGTCTACGAGCGCGGCGCCGAGCTGGCCCGCGAGCGCGGCGTCATCATCGCCGACACCAAGCTGGAGCTCGGCTGGGCGTCCGACGGCACGCTCACGCTCGGTGACGAGGTGCTCACCTCCGACTCCTCGCGGTTCTGGCCGGCCGACCAGTGGGAGCCCGGCCGCCCGCAGTTCGCCTTCGACAAGCAGTTCGTCCGCGACTGGGCCGCGGGCACCGGATGGGACAAGAAGGAGCCCGCGCCGGAGGTGCCCGCCGAGGTCGTGGAGGTCACCCGGGCACGCTACATCGAGGCGTACGAGCGCATCACGGGCAAGACCTGGTGAACCGCGGCGCGCGAGCGCACCGCCGGTGAGATCTCACCGAAACGAACGCACCGCCTGAGGCACCATCGAAAGGGGCCGGTGTTCACGTATCCGTGAACACCGGCCCTCCTCACGACATGAGCGTCAGCGCGCCAGCCTCCTGTCGGCCACGGCGCCCACGATGAAGCGCTCGGTGGAGGCGGGGTGGGCCCCGAAGTCGGCCACGATGCAGGTGATGTTGTCAGGGCCGCCGCCCCGGTTGGCCAGATCGATGAGCCACCTGACGGCCTCATCCGGGTCGGCGATGGCGGTCAGCGTGTTGAACAGGGTCTCCGGGCCGACCACGCCGGTCAGGCCGTCGGAGCACAGCAGGTAGCGGTCACCCGGCTGGGCCTCCCGCAGGGAGAGGTCCAGCTCGCCGTCACCCGTGCCCTCCAGGACCCGCAGCACCATGGACCGGCGCGGGTGCTCGGCGGCCTGCTCCGGGGTGATGCGCCCCTCGTCCACCAGCGACTGGACCAGGGTGTGGTCGTGGGTGATCTGGTAGAGGGCACCATCGCGCAACATGTAGGCGCGGGAGTCACCGACGTGGGCCAGAGCGAAGGTGGCGCCGTCCCAGAGCATGGCGGTCAGGGTGGTGCCCATCCCGCGGAGCGTGGGGTCGTGCTCGCTCATGTCGTGCAGGGTGTGGTTGACTTCGGTGGCCGTGCTCTTGAGGGTGGCCACCAGGTCGACACCGCTCTCTGAAAGCCTCTCGTCCAGCGCCGCCAGGGCTGTGACGGCGAGCGAGCTGGCGATCTCTCCACCCGCGTGACCGCCCATGCCGTCGGCTATGGCGAGCAGGCGTGCACTCGCGTAGCCCGAATCCTCGTTCGCCTCGCGGCGGACGCCGACATCGGACCGGGCGGCGTAGCGCAGCGCCAATGCTTCGTTGAGTGCCATGAAGGCAGTAAAGCATTGGTTGAAGCACTTCACAAGCAAAGATGTTGTAGACCGTTTCGGCACAGTCAACTACTGTGGCCCAGTATGGAGGAGAGCCAGGGCATCACGGTGAACGCGGGTGACATCGCCCGGCTCGCCTCCGTCGGCCGCGCCGCGGTGAGCAACTGGCGCCGCCGCCATGACGACTTTCCCCGCCCGGTGGGCGGCACCACCTCCAGCCCGCTGTTCTCCCTGTCCGAGGTCACCACGTGGCTGCGCAGCAACGGCAAGTCGTTCGAGGTGTCGCTCGGCGACCTGGTCTGGCAGCGGCTGCGGACCTCGGTCGATGACCTGCACCTGGGCGACCTGGTGGGCAGGGTCGGCGCGTTCCTGCTGTTCCTGCACCGCGAGCCCGGAGCCCGGCGCGACCACGACGCCCGGTCCCTCGCCGATCTGGCCGCCACGACAAGCGGCCTTCCCGGCTCCCCCGATCTGCGGCTGGGCGACCTCACGCTCGTCGATCTCGTCATCGAGCTGGCCTCCGAGCGCGGGCCCCTCCCGGCCTTCGAGTTCCTCTGCGAGCGCTACGCCGAGGCCCATTCCCGGCAGCTCTCGGTCACCCGGGACGACGTGGCCGCGCTCATGTCCCGGCTGGCCGGGCAGGGCAGCGTCCTCGACCCGGCCTGCGGCATCGGGACCCTTCTCCTGCACGCCCGGGCTCCGCGCGGCCAGGAGATCAGCGGGACGAACGCGCGGCTCGCCGCGGTCCGGATGCTGTTACGCGGGGCCGACACGCGGATCGTCGCGGGCGACTCGCTCCGCGAGAACGGCCTGGCCGGCGAGCTCGCCGACGCCGTGGTCTGCGACCCGCCGTTCAACGAGCGCGCGTGGGGCTACGAGGAGCTGACCGGCGACCCCCGCTGGGAGTACGGCCTGCCGCCCCGCGGGGAGTCCGAGCTCGCCTGGGTGCAGCACTGCCTGACCCACGTGAAGCCCGGCGGCCTGGTGGCGATCCTGATGCCCGCGGCGGCGGCCAGCCGTCGCCCTGGCAAGCGGATCCGGGGCAACCTCCTGCGCGCCGGAGCGCTGCGGGCCGTGGTGACCCTCGGGCCCGGCGCCCCCGACCTGTGGATGCTGCGCCGCCCCGACGGCGAGCGGCCCCCCTCCCGCCTCCTGATGGTGGACGCCGGCGAGGATCTGTCCGTCGTGGAGCCCGCCTGGCGCGCCTACATGGAAGACCCGGAGGCCGAGCTGCCCGGCGGCAGCCGTACCGTGCGGATCATCGACCTGCTCGACGACGAGGTGGACCTCAGCCCCGCCCGGCACCGTCCCCCGCAGGGCGGCCCGGACTTCCTGCGTGACTTCACCGACGCGCTGGACAGGTTCCGGGACACCTCGGCCGCGCTGTCGGACGCGCCTCCGGCCCTTGAGCTGCTCACCGAACGGCAGGACCTGCCGACCACCACCATCGGCGAGCTGGTCAAGGCGGGCCTGATCACCATCCTCCAGGCCCCGCCCAGGATGACCGCCGACCACGGTCCCCTGCCGGTCCTGACCGCCGACGACACCGCCATGGGCACGCCCCCTTCCGGTGGTACCACCCTTGACCCGGCACTGGTCATGATCAGACCCGGTGACGTCGTGACCACCGCCCTGGGCGCGGTCCGGGTGATCACTCGGAGCGGCGCGGCGCTCGGCCCGCAGCTCACGCTCTACCGCGTGGATCCCCAGCGGCTCGACCCCGACTTCCTGGCCGGGTTCCTCCGCTCCGCCGACGCGGCCCGGATCCATCCCAGTTCCAGCCGTCTCGACGTGCGCCGGGCACGGGTGCCGATGCTTCCCCTCGCCGACCAGCGGCGATACGGTACGGCCTTCCGCGAGTTGTTCGTGTTGGAAGACAGGGTGCGCGAAACGAGAGCACTGGGGGAAACGTTGATCCGGCTAGGCTTTGACGGACTGGTCGACGGCCATCTCCGGCCGTGCGACCAAGGGGTGTGATTCCCGCAAACCCAGGGAGGGTCGGATGGTCATCGGTGACCGATACGTACTCGATGACCTCCCTCTCGGCCAAGGCGGCATGGGCGCCGTCTACGGCGGCCACGACAAACATCTCGACCGCAGGGTGGCCGTCAAGTTCCTGCGCGTTCTCACCGGCCCGGATGAGGAGCTGAAACGGCGTTTCCTGCGGGAGGCCCGCATCCTGGCGAAGCTGGAGCACCCCGGAGCGCCTGTCCTCTACGACTTCGGCACCTTCGACCAGCGGCTGTTCCAGGTGATGCAGTTCATCGAGGGGGTCACCGTGGCCGACCTGGTCAGCGAGCACGGCCCGCTCCCGGTCCCCTGGGCCGCCGCGATCGCCGCCCAGGCCTGTGCCGTCCTGTCGGCGGCCCACATGCTGTCCATCTGCCACCGCGACCTCAAACCGACCAACCTGATGCTCTGCCCCGACGGCAGCGTCAAGGTGCTGGACTTCGGCCTCGCCATGTTCCGCGAGGCCGACTCCACCGAGTTCACCCGGGCCGGCCAGACCCTCGGCACCCCCGCCTACATGGCTCCCGAGCAGATCCAGCGCGGCGTCGCCGGTCCCCGCAGCGATCTCTACGCCCTGGGTTGCGTGATCCACGAGATGCTGACCGGCCGGCAGCTCTTCACCGGTCCCACCGAGTACGCCGTGTTCGAGCGTCAGGTCAAAGAGCTTCCTCCGGAGGTCCCCAGGGCCCCCGCCGAGCTGAACCGCCTGCTCAAAGATCTCCTGGAGAAGGATCCCGACCTGCGTCCCGCCGACGCCGACGTCCTTTACGAGCGGCTGCAGCCCTTCGCCGTCGACCTTCCCGTGCTCCCTGGCTTCCTCAACGCCGCGTCGGTTCCCAGCCCCGTCCGGATGTACGCCCGCGTGGTCGGCCGCGTCCTCGCCTGACCGCCGCCGCCTGACCGTCCTCGCCTGACCGCCGCCGTCTGGACCGTCGCCGCCTGGACCGCGTTTCCAGTCATCTCCAGTCACCTGCAAGGTTTCCAGCCGCCCACAAGAAAACCCCAAGTCGCATCGGACACACTGTGCGCGCTCGTAACAGGTGCAAAAGGAGTGTGACGTACATATGTTGCCGGGGTCGTGGTGGCGCGCCGCTTTGACAGCGGTGGCCGCCTTCTCATTGTCGGCGGGCTTTCTCGTCACGCCCGCGCAAGCGGCGTCAGCCCCATCGGTGAAGGTCGCGAGCGTCCGGGCGTCCCCGGCCAGATATGCCGGGGCGTGCCCGGTGCCGGTGGTGTTCTCGGCCACGATCGCCGTCAAGGGCACGTCCCGGGTGAAATACCGGTGGGTGCGCAGCGACGGCTCCAAGGGGGCTGTCAGGACGGTGAAGGCGGGCCCGAAGGTCGTTCTCCGCGACAGCCGGACCTTCACCCGGAGCACGCGTGGCTGGCAGGCCATACAGGTGCTCGGTCCCGGGAGGCCGGTGTCCAAGCGGGTCTCTTTCTCCGTCACCTGCGAGGAATCCGGCGGCGGCGTCAACGACCCCAGGCCGCCGTCGGGCGGGGACACACCCGCGCCGAAGGCCTCGGCCCACGTGACCGCCGACAGCTACTCGGGGCCTTGCGCGGCCCCCGGGAAGGCTCTGAACTTCACCGGGACGATCCAGGTCTCGCGTGTCCCCGCGGCCGTCTCCTACCGGTGGGTGGACAGTGACGGGGGGCCGCTCGGCAGGGAGGACCTCTGGTTCTCGGCCAAGGACTCCCCCCGGCGCGTGGTGAACGCGAGCCGTACCTTCCTGGCGAGCCACTCGGGAACACGGTGGATCGAGATCCTGGGTCCGGGCGGCAAGGTGCTGAGCACCTCCAACAGGGCTCCGTACTCGGTGACCTGCACGCCCGCGCCCACCCGCCCGACCGCGTCGGTGACGAACCTCAAGGTGGATCCGGCCGCCTTCCAGGGGACGTGCACGGCACCGGCCGCTTTCACCTTCACCGCGGACATCGCCGTCTCCAAGCCGGCCACCGTCACCTACGAGTGGCTGCGCAGCGACGGCACGAAGGTCCCCGGCAGGTGGGAGTTCACGGATCCCGGGAGGTTGACCAGGATGGTCAGCCACACCTGGCAGGTGCCCGACCCGTCCAAGGTGGCCGGAGGGTCGGCGTCGATCCGGATCACCTCACCCGGCCGGTCGAAGGCGGGTCCCGCGAAGTTCACGATCACGTGCCTGAGCCTGGCCGTCTCCGAGGAGAAGGTGGCCTCCCCCACGCCCCAGCCGTACACCGGCCCCTGCCCGGTGACCGTGAAGACCTCTGCGAAGGTCACGGTGAGCGGTGGCGGGCCCGCCCCGGTGGAGTACTACTGGAGGTACCCCGGAACCGGCATCCAGCGGACGGACATCTCCGGGTCGGCGACCCTGACCAGAGACTGGTACGAGGGCTCGGACACCACCGCGACGACCAACCTGTTCGTACGGCTCCGCAACGGCCCCTGGATCGAGTCCCGGCAGATCGGCTGGTCGGTCACGTGCAAGGCCTCGGAGCCCGAGACCCTCACCGTCTCCAAGCCCGCCGTCAGCACGTGGAGTCAGGGCGGGGGCGAGTGCACGGCGAAGAACCCGTACCAGCTGACCGCCGCGTCACTGATCACCGCGCCGAAGGGGATGAGCTTCCCGTTCGACGCCACCTACCGGTGGCGGTGGGCGGACGGCGGCTACTGGCACGAGGAGACCGTGAAGATCACCAAGCCCGGGGAGCAGCGGGTGGCCCACCAGTGGTCCGTCTCCCGCAGCCAGGCCGGAAAGATCTTCGTGGACGTCCTCACCCCCTCGCGGGTGAAGTCAGAGCCCGCCGAGTACTCGGTGACGTGCGACGGCAAGCCTCCCGTCCCGGGCACCGGGGGCACCGTGGTGTCGGTGACGGACGCGAAGATCACGCCGTCCTCCCACCGGGGCGCCTGCCCGGTCGACCTGAAGGCCACCGCGACGATCACGGTGTCGGCCCCGACCTCCGAGCCCGTCGAGTACGCCTGGGTGTTCGACAACGGCACCTCCAGCCCCACCTTCGAGGTCGGCTTCCCGGCCGGTGGTCCCCTCACCCGGACGGTGGTGTGGGACCAGTGGAGGGCGGTCAAGAGCAGCGGGCTCGTGACCGGCTACCTGCGGATCCGCACGCCCAACACGGCCGTGTCGGACCCCGTCGCATACACCGTCACCTGCGTCTGAGATGAGGCGGGCGGCACCTCCTCCCAGGTGCCGCCCGCCTTCGAACCGCGGCGCCGGGCCGTACGGGCTCCGCCGTTCCCGTCCGCTCGTCACCCCGGGGCGGATTGTGAGAAAGAATGCGTGCATGGAAGATCGATGGATCGAAGTGGCCGATCGGGTGCTGGTCAGGCGATACGCCGAGCTGGACCTGTCGGTGGGGCTGGTCATGGGTGACGGCGGCTGCCTGGTGATCGACACCCGGGGGGACGAACGGCAGGGCGCCGAGCTCGCCGCGGAGGTGCGGCGGATCACCAGGGATCCATGGACCGTAGTGATCACCCACTCCCACTTCGACCACAGTTTCGGCACGCGGCCGTTCCTGGAGTGCCCCGTCTGGGCGCAGGAGGGCTGCCGGGCCGACCTGGTGGAAGACGGGGCCAGGACGAAGGAGGCCTGGGCGCGGCGATACCGCGAGCAGGGTCAGCCCGGCATCGCCGACGACATCGAGAAGACGGAGATCGTGCTGCCGGACCATCTCGTGGCCGACCGGGCGGAGCTGACCGTCGGCGGGCGAGGTGTCGTCATGACGTATTTCGGCCGCGGTCACTCCAGCAACGACCTCGTGGTCCACGTGCCGGACGCCGGGGTGGTGTTCGCCGGTGACCTGGTGGAGAACGGCGCGCCACCGGCGTACGGCGACGCCTATCCGCTCGAATGGCCGGCCGCCGTCGACGGGCTGCTCGGGCTCGCCGGCGACGGCGCCGTGACCGTGGTGCCCGGCCACGGCGATCCGGTGGATCGGGAGTTCGTCGTCGCCCAGCGCGCCGAGATCGCCTCGGTCGCCGAGCTCTGCCGAGAGGTGGCCGCGGGCCGGATGAGCGTCCAGGACGCCGTACGGCTGTCGCCCTATCCCGAGGACACCACCAGGACCGCCCTCCGGCGCGCGGCGGGCTAGCCGTTCGCTCACAGCGCCGCGAAGCTGGGCATGTCCGGGGAGAACTCCGTGTGGATCCGGTGGGGGGGCACCCCCATGCCCCGCAGACGGCCGGAGGTCACGCGCACCATCTCCGGCGACCCGCACACGAAGACGTCCCCGTCGGGGACGATCCGGTGATAGTCCAGGGCGTCCACGGCGTTCTGCCTGCGCCACTGCTCCGGATCGTCGGAGAGCACGTTGACGATCCGCAGGCGTCTGTGCTCTCCCCGCAGGCGCTGCAGGTCCTTCAGGTCGTAGGCGTCGACACTGCGCCGGACGCCGTAGAAGAGGTCGATGGAGGGGCGGTCGGGCATCCACACCGATTCCTCGATGAGCGCCTTGAGCGGGGCCAGGCCCGTGCCTCCCGCGATGAAGACCAGGTGGGAGGTGGTCGCCCGGTCGAGCACGAGGGATCCTCGCGGCGGCCCCAGCAGGACGCTGTCTCCCGGGCGCGTGTGGTGCATCAGCGCCGTGCTGACCCAACCGCCGGGCACCATCCGCACGTGGAAGGAGAGCCGGTTGTCCTGGCGTGGCGCGTTCGCGATCGAGTACGGGCGCCACACCCGGGGCCAGTGGGTGGTCTGCAGGGTGGTGTACTGGCCTGCCCGGTACGGGTACGGCTGGTCGGGTTCGACGGTGATCACGGCGATCTCGGGGGTGCGCACCTCGTGGGACACCACGGTGCCGATCCAGACCGGGGGCGTGTGGGCGGCGTCCTCCTCGGCCGCCTTGATCATCACCTCGGCGATGAAGTTGTAGGCGGTCATCCACGCCTCGTCGTAGCCGGGCAGCCAGGGGCCGCCCACCGCGTTGGCCCGCATCGCGGCGACCAGGCAGCTTCCGACCGCCGGGTAGTGTTCGGGCCGGACACCGTACTTGCGGTGGTCCCGCGCGAGCTGGCCGAGGTAGTCGCCCAGGCCCTCGCCGTCCTCCAGGTTGAGCACCACCTGGGTGAGCGCCTTGAGCAGGCGATCGCGCTGGATGTCCATCGCGGGGGGAAACATCTCGCGGATGTGGGGATGGTTGGCGAAGAGCCTGCCGTAGAAGTGCATGGCGACCTTCTCGGCCACCGGCTCGACAAGCGACCAGCTGTAGCGGATCAGCTCGATGTCGATTGTCATATCGTCACCAGGTCGGCTTCCCTGCTTCTTCTCTCTCGTGCTCTCTCTCGTGTCCGGTGGCTCTCATCTGCGGGACCCCGAAGTACTCCTCCCCCGCGGGCCTGCGCCCCTCCGCGAGACGTTCCCTGCGGTCCTTCCTGACCAGCAGCGGGATGTTCTTGGAGCAGTGGATGTAGGCCTCCTCGACCTCCACCATGACCCAGCGCTCGGCCCGGCGGCCCGGGGCCGTCTGGTCCTCGTCGGCCAGCCCGTAGCGACGGGCCGCGTCGTAGGCGGTCGTGATGGTCGCCGTGCCGTTCACGTGCAGCCCGACCAGGTCTTCGAAGAAGTCGACGAACAGCATGCTGAGGTGCGGGTTCTCCATGATGTTTCCCAGGCTCGCGAGCACGCCGTTGCCCCGGAACTCCGGATAGATCAGCCTCGTCTCGTCCAGCACCCGGACGAAGCCGGGCTGGCCCGCCCGGAAGGAGGTGTCGCAGTTGCCCCGGGCGTCCGAGGTCCCCACGAAGACCATTTCCTGCCGGGCGACGAACTCCCGCATCTGGGGTGTCAGGTGGTCGACGACCTGCCGCTCGTAGAACCGGGTCGCCCGGTCCCGGGTGGCGAACAGGCGCTGGAGGATGTGCTCCCCCCTGGACCCGGGCAGGCTCTCGCCATCGTCCAGACCGTCGTGCGGCGTGTGCTGACCTATCACATCGCTCCCAATCGTCCGGGCTGTAGGGCCTGTGACCTGGACGGAGTCCGGGCTCTCACCCGGAGGCTCCGTGCGGAGACCGCGGCCGGGCCTTTCCACCCACATAAGCGATGGAGCCTAAACCATGTTTGCTCTTGTCCGAAACGGTTTGAAAACTTTTCTTCGCCAGGTATTCATCGAACAGATTCGCACATTTGAGCAGCCTGAAACCCCCTCGCGGCCCGTGCTGCCGAGCCGTCGCCCGGTCGCTCAGGCCGACACGGCACAGCCGCCCGGACGCACGGACGACCGTACGGCGCGGCAACGGCGCGGCACGACGGACCGGCTCCGAACGGCGCCATGTCATCCCAGGTCAGAACCTCCGTCAATCTTGATTGACAACGCGGATGACACGAGCGCGAACGTGAGGGCAAGGGGCAATTTATCATGATCAAGACGAAGTACACCGATAAATCGGATAAATACCTAGATTCAGGCAATCGATGTCTGACACGCCTCGACTCGAAGCGAAGGCGAGGCTCGTGGTAGTACTTGGTACTGTCCGCGGGCCGAGGAGAACAGGAGAGGCGTGGACCTGACAGTCCTCCCCGAAGTCGACCCACACGATCGCCCAGGCAGGGCCGTACGGCGACGCCCCGCGGAGACCGTCGACAGCGCGTTCTCAGAGGTGCCGGTTTGAAAGTCACAGGGCAGGTGCTCATCTTCGACGCCGACGACACACTCTGGGAGAACAACATTCTCTTCGAGCGGGTCATCGACGACTTCCTGCACTGGCTGGAGCATCCGACGCTCGACAAGACGGAGATCCGCGCCATCCTCAACGACATCGAGGCGGCGAACGCGGTCGTCCACGGATACGGCAGCAAGATCTTCCTGCGCAGTCTTGGCGAGTGCCTCCAACGGCTGCGTGAGCGGCCCGCGACCCCGGAGGAGCTCCGCCACATCGACGAACTCGCGATCGCCCTGATCGAGAGCCGCGTGGAGCTGGTCCCCGGCGTCGCCGAGACGCTCGCCAGTCTGGGCGACCGGCACCACCTGCTCCTGCTCACCAAGGGCGATCTGGAAGAGCAGCGGCGCAAGCTCGACGCCTCGGGGCTCGCGCACCACTTCCGCGACATCCACATCGTCCGGGAGAAGGACGCGGATGTTTACCGGTGGCTCACCGCGGAGCACGAGCTGACGCCCGCGACGACCTGGATGATCGGCAACTCTCCGAAGTCCGACATCCTCCCCGCCCGGCAGGCGGGCATGAACGCCGTCTTCATCCCGAACGACCACACCTGGGTGCTTGAGCAGAGCGAGCTCGACCCCCACGACGAGCGGGTGCTGCGGCTACGGGAGTTCCCCGAACTGCTGAACCACTTCTGAGGGTAAGGAAGTCCTCCGGCATGAGCGCCACCCGGTCTCCGCACGACCCTGACCGTTCACCCGAGGCGGCGCCCGCCGTCAAACCGGCGCGGAAGACTCCCGCCGTCTCGTGCGTGTTCATCTGCCATGACGGCCACGGCCGGGTGCTGCTGGCCCGGCGCGGCGCCGGAGCACGAGACGAGCCCGGAACCTGGGACTGCGGCGCCGGAGCGCTCGAATACGGCGAATCGTTCGAGACGGCCGTCACACGCGAGGTCCGCGAGGAATACTCGGCCGCCGCTCTGGAGATCGAGACGATCGGCGTCCGCAACGTCCTGCGAGAGGAGCCGGTCTCACACTGGGTCGCGGTGCTCTTCGCGGTCAGGGTGGATCCCGCCGCGGTCGCGATCGGGGAACCTCACAAGTTCGACGAACTGGGCTGGTTCGCGCCGGACGCGTTGCCGTACCCGCTGCACTCGCAGCTCACCGAGAGCCTCACTCTCTTCCGCACCTGGCAGGCGACGCGGGGATAGCGGGACTCACAGGTCGGCTCGGTCGATCTCCGGGATCCAGCCGGGAAGCTGGCCGGTCCACTGCCTGTCGAGGAGCTCCAGGAGCCGGTCGAGCAGCGGGTGACGGTCGTCCGTGCGCCATATCAGCCACCACGGGTAGTGCGGGATCGGCCACACGGGGACCAGCTTGATCCCGCTCTCGGGCGGGATCGGCCAGTCCGCCCCGAGCAGGGCGATGCGCGTACGGTGGCCGCGCAGCGCGCTCAGGGAGTGGTCGAGCCCGAGGTTGGGCCCTTCCACGTCGAGCGGGATGGCGTGCTCGTCGGCGTAGCGCCGGATCCAGCCGAGCAGCTCGGGCGGGCTGCCGTCCAACGGCCACCACAGGCCCGTGGCGCGCAGGTCATCGGGGGTGAGCGAGGACCTGTCGGCGTATGGATGTGCGGCGGTCATCGCGGCGGCCGCCGCCTCCAGATAGAAGGGCCGCCGTGACAGCCCTTCGGGCCAGTCGCGGTCCAGGTCGTACGGCCTGCCGAACGCCGCGTCGATATCACCCTGGACCAGGGCGTCGAGCGCGGCGGGCAGGCTGCGCCGCATGCTCACCTCGAACCTCACCGCCGCCGGGCCGCTGGGCGACGCGACCAACGTCTCGCGCAGGATCCGCAGCGGTGACTGCGCCTGCCCCCACACGTCCACGCGCAGCGGCCTGACCCGCAGCCCGGCGACGGCCTGCTCGGTCTCCCTTGCCACATCGAGCAGCCGGCGCGCGTGAGGCAGGAAACCCCGCCCCGCGACGGTCAGCTCCACCGCGGTGTTGCGGCGGACGAACAGCGGCTCCCCCACCGTCTGCTCCAGCCGGGCGATCCGCTTGGACAGCGCCTGCTGGGTGAGGAACAGCCCGGTGGCCGCCCGCCCGAAATGCAGCTGGTCGGCCGCCGCGACGAACGCCTCGACCTGGGCCAAGTCAAGATTCACGAGCTCACCTTGGCCGACAACCACCGGTTGTCCAAATCGGACAGATCTCTGTTGGACCGTGCGGGCTCGGCTGCGCTGACATTGCGATGCAACAACCCTTTGAGAAGAACTTAAGAAGAAAGAGCCCTCAATGGTCCGCAACCTACTCGGATTCCTCCCCTGGATCGTTTACGCGATCATCGCGACCAGCGACAACTGGCGTTATGGAGCGATCACGGGGTTCGTGATCGCCATCGGTGTGCTCGTGGTCGACCGCAGGGCCGGAAAAGGGTGGGACGAGATGGTGATCGCCTCCAGCGCCGCCGTGTTCTTCACCGTGATCACGTTGATCTCGTTCGCGCTGCCCGGCACGCCCTTGATGCGGTACGGCCCCGCCCTGGTCAACGCCTGGCTCGCACTCACCGCGGGAGGGTCGCTGCTGATCGGGCGCCCGTTCACGCTCGGCATCGCCCGCACGATGGCCCCCAGGGAGGTGTGGGACAGCCCGGTGTTCCACCGGATCAACGTCATCATCACCTCGGTGTGGGCCGTCAGCTTCACCGTTGCCGCCGTCGCGCTGTCGTTCCTGCTCTACGGGTTCCCGCACGCCACGCTCGCCGTCATCGCCATCAAGATCGCCGGTGTCGCGGTGCCCGCCGCCTTCACCGCCCGCTACCCCCAGACCGTCGCCGCCCGCTACGCCACCGCGGCCTGAAGGAGACCGGCATGCCCACTTACCTCGAAGGTCACCTGGCCCCCGTGCCCGACGAGATCGACGCGATCGATCTGGAAGTCACCGGCACCCTGCCGGCCGAGCTGACCGGACGTTACTTCCGTAACGGGCCCAACCCGCTGCCCGGCCAGGACCCGGGCCACTGGTTCACCGGCAACGGGATGATCCACGGCATCAGGCTGCGCGATGGCCGCGCCGAGTGGTACCGCAACCGGTGGGTGCGCACCCGCAAGCTCGTCGAGGGCGCCCCCTACGTCGGCGACGGGGGCGTCGACCTGACCGCCGTGCCCGCCAACACCCACATCGTCCGCCATGCCGACCGGATCCTCGCGCTCGTCGAGAACGGCCTGCCGTACGAGATGACCCCCCAGCTCGACACGATCGGGCCGTGCGACTTCGGCGGGCGGCTGACCACCGCCATGACCGCCCATCCCAAGGAGGACCCGGTCACCGGGGAGCTGCACCTGTTCGGGTACGGCTTCGCCCCGCCGTACCTGACCTATCACCGGCTCGCGGCGGACGGCGAACTGGTGAGCAGTCTCGTCGTGGACGTCCCGGGGCCGACCATGATCCATGACTTCGCGATCACCCGGAACCACGTCGTGTGGCTGGACCTGCCCGTCGTCTTCGACCTGGACCTGGTCGGGCGCGGCATGCCGTACCGATGGGACGACTCCTACGGCGCCCGGCTCGGCGTGATGCCGCGCGACTCCGCGCAGGTGACCTGGTTCGACATCGACCCCTGCTACGTCTTCCACGTCGGCAATGCCCACGAGGACGCCTCCGGCAGGGTGGTGCTCGACGCGGTCCGCTACGCGCCCGGCGTCTTCGCCTCCCTGTGGAATCACATCGGCGGCACCGCCGCCCCGGGGGCTCACGCCGCGGGTGGGACCCTGCACCGCTGGGTGCTCGACCCGGTCACCGGTGTGGCCAAGGAGGAGCCGCTCGACGACCGCGCCGTGGAGTTCCCGACGATCAACGACCGGCACACCGGCCTGGCCGGTGACTACCTTTACGCGGTGACCGACGACGCGGTCGTGAAATACGACGCCCGCACCGGCGCGAGCCGCACCCGGCCCACGGGCGGCAGGACGGGAGAGGCCGTCTTCGTCCCCGGTGACTCGGCCACCGAAGACGGCGGATGGCTGATGTCCATCGTCAGCTCCGGCTCCGGCTCGCGCCTGCTCGTGCTGGACGCCACCGATCTGGCCGAGGTCGCCTCCGTACGGCTGCCGCGCCGCGTTCCCGCCGGTTTCCACGGCTCCTGGATCGAGGACAACTGATGCGCGTCGCTTCCACTCACGACGGCAGGGCGGTCGGCGAGGTCCTCGCCCTGGCCTTCGCCCATGACCCGGTGATCCGCTGGATGCTCCCGGAAGGGCGGGGCGCGGCGAAGATGTTCGCCACGCTCGCGCGCCACATCCACCCGGTGAGCGAGGCCGCCGTCGACGACACCGGCGTGATCGGCGCGGCCGTCTGGGACCCGCCCGGGCACACACCGACCCCTTGGCAGCAGCTCCGCTCCCTGCCCAGTCTGATCTTCGCCATGGGCCAGCGCGTCTCGTACGGCCAGGCGCTTGACGAGGCGTTCAAGAAGGCCCGTCCCAGCCGGCCTCATTGGTACCTGGCCCACATCGGCACCGACCCGGCCGTCCGGGGGCGCGGTGCCGGTGGTGCCCTGCTGAAATCCCGCCTGGCCCACTGCGACGAACACGGCCTGCCCGCCTATCTGGAGAGCAGCAACGAGACGAACGTCCCGTTCTACGAGAAGTTCGGCTTCGCGGTCACCCAGGAGATCGTCCTGCCGTACCAGGGCCCCACCTGCTGGGCCATGTGGCGCCCCCCGGCCTGAACCTGGCTTTCCCTGCCGGGTCCCTGCCAGGCCGTGCGAGGCCGCCGCACGCCGCTCCCGACAAGAGGTGGCGTCGAGTCCCCGGAAGAGATAGTCTGTGCGCAGATAATCTTCGCGCAGTTTAAATGACGAAGGGGAACCACACCATGTGGAAGTACGAGCACACCGTTGAGACCTCCGCCGCTCCCGAGCGGATCTGGGCGCTGTACGCCGATGTGAACGGCTGGGACGCCTGGGACACCAGCATCGAGAAGATCGAGCTTCACGGCCCGTTCGAGGTCGGCACCGAGATCTCCATGACCCCCACGGGGCAGGACGGCGTGCGGTTCACCATCATCGAGCTCAAGGAGAACGAGCTGTTCGCCGACGAGACCGACCTCGGCGACGTGAAGCTCCACTTCATCCACACCCTCCTCCGGATCGACGGCGGCACCAGGGTGACCCACCGCGTCGAGATCACCGGCCCGGCCGCCGAGCAGGTCGGCCCGCACCTCGGCCCCGCGATCACCTCCGACCTGCCCGACGCCATGGAAGCCCTGGTGAAGCTGGCGGAGAGCTGATGTCGCTCGAACCCGACGACAGCCCCGGGTTCCTGCTGTGGCGTGCCACGCTGCGCTGGCAGCGTGGCATCGCCGCGGTCCTGGCTCCGCTGGACCTGACCCACGTGCAGTTCGTCCTGCTCGCCAGCACGTGGTGGCTCAACAGCCAGGGCAAGCTGCCCAATCAGCTCAGCGTGGCCACACACGCCGACGTCGACGTGAAGATGGCCTCCCAGGTGCTGCGCAAGCTTCAGGAGAAAGGTCTCATCGAGCGCGAGGTCGACCCCGCCGACACCAGGGCCAAACGGCTGCGCCTCACCGAACGCGGCCTCGAACTCGTCCGGATCGCGGTTCCCGAGGTCGAGCGGGCGGACGCCGAGTTCTTCCGGGCCGTCCCCGACCACGCCGCCCTCATCAGCACACTCCGATCACTCGCTCTCTGAGAGGCGGACAATGATCACTGGGCTCGACCTGCCCGCGAAGACACCGTTCGACTTCACCGCCTCCCTGCGCTTCCTGCGCCGCTTCCCCGCCACCGCGGGCGAGCAGGAGGCTACGGATCACGTTCTCACCAAAGCACTGCGAGCCGGCGGGCATACCGTGGTGGCCCGGCTCAGCGCGCTGGACGAGACGCCGGGGCTCCGATGCGAGCTGCACTCGGCCTCTCCTCTGCCCGAGGAGGCGGTCGCCGCGGCGGCCGACCGGCTCCGCTTCTACCTGAGCCTCGATGACGACCTCACCGACTTCTACGCCATCGGCCGCGACGACCCCGAGTTCTCCCTGGTCATCGACCGGCTGTACGGCTATCACCAGGTCAAGTTCCCATCCCCGCTGGAGAACCTGGTCTGGGCGATCCTCTGCCAGCGCGTCCCCATGCCGGTCGCGGCGAAGGCCAAGGAGTCGCTCGCCGAGGTCTTCGGCAACCGGCTCGACGTCGACGGGGTCCAGCACACCGCCTTCCCCGACCTCGATCAGCTCCTCGGGCTGTCGGCCGACCGCCTGGGCGAGCTCGTGGGCAACACGCTCAAGGCTCAGCGCCTGCACGCCGCCCTGCGGATCTGGGCCGAGGTCGATGAGGGATTCCTCCGGGCCGGGCCGCGGGAACAGGTCGAGGAGTTCCTCCTGCGCCTGCCCGGCATCGGACCGTGGTCGGCCTCCTTCATCCTCATCCGCGGCCTCGGCAGGGTCGAGGAGGCATCGATCGACAAGCCGCTGCTGGCCTCGGCGGGACGCGTCTACCGGCGAGCGCTGTCCGAGCCCCAGGTGCGCTCGCTCGCCGGCCGCTACGGCAGGTGGCAGGGCTACTGGGCGCACTACCTCCGCACGGCTTAGTCCCATGCCAATGGACTAAGCCGTGCGGAGGGATTCGGCAGACCTGCCGATATGACTTATCGAAGAGTGACGCGGTCGCCCTTCGGCGCGTGGACCGGCGAGTGGTTGGCGATGTATGACGCCAGCGCTCCCGTGTCGTCCGGCCCGCCGTGGTAGACGCTGGTGCTTCCCTCCCACCTTGGGAAGCCCTGCCAGCCGCCCATCAGTATGTAGTTGGCCGCGATCTTGATCACCTGGGTGTCGGTCACCGGAGCGCCGTTCAGCGTGAGCTCGGTGACCACTCCACCCTTCAACGTGTAGCGAAGCGAGGCCGAGGGGGTCAGCACCCAGCCCGAGGGGTTCGGGTACGCCAGCAGCTTCTTGAGCTGTGCGCCGGTCATCGCGTTCACATCGACGGCGAGCCCGTCGGGCTGGGTGCCCCACAGTTTCTCGTAGGTGACCGGACCCGCGTCCAGGTCGGTGCGGAACCCGTACCTGCTGACGAGGGCGACCTGTGCGCCGGAGACGGCCTGGACCGCCTCCAGGTAGGCATCGGCGACCAGTTCGACGAGCGGACCGCCGCTGGCGGTCAGCGTGATCTTCTCGGCGATGGCGCCGTACGCCTCCTTCCTCTCCTCGTCGCTCGGCGGACCGCACTTGAAGTAGTAGAGGGTGTTGGACATGAGGCCGTCCGGCTGCCTGATCTCGATCCGCACCGAGGTCTTGTCCGTCTCCCAGTCCCAGTTGAGCGTCTCCAGCACGGCGGTGAAGACGGCGCCGTGGTCGGCCGGCACGCTGACGGTCTTCCACTCCTGGGTGCCGACGAGGCGATACTGAATGGTCTGCGCGCCGGCGGGAAGCCCCTCGAAGTAGCCGTGGATCTTGAAGGTCACCGGGCATTTCACCGCGGTGGTCCGTTCGAAGGCGAGGGTGGCCTTCCGCACCAGGTTCTGAGCCGGTTTGTCATCGTTCTGCCCGGTAGGAGGCGGTGTGGCCGAGCCTTCCGGCTTGTCGGCCCCCTCGGCGGAGGTGGCCACGCTGTTCCACACGTCACCCCCGCTCTCCCCGCCACCGGTGCAGGTGACGGCGAACGAGGCCTTCCCGGAGGTCTTCCTCACCGGGCTGACCAGGCGAACCGCGCCCCAGCCACGAGCATCGCCGGCGACCTTGATCGACGTGGACAGCCGGACGGTCTTGAGGCCCTTGCCACCGACCTTGTAGGTCCTGGTGCTGCTCTTGTCTCCGTCACTGAAGACCCACGCGTACTTCAGCGCCACCGGCGCCTTGACCTTCACCGTGGTGGACAACGTCACGGCCGCCGGACAGGCACCGGTATGAGCCTTTGGCGAAGCAGAAACCGTACCAAAAACAGCCGGATTCGGGGTGGCCTGTGCTCCCGGGGCAAAGGCACCTAACGCCAGGGCGGCAACGGCCACCAGCCCCCCGATTCGGGGCCCGACCCTAGTCAACAACCTCACAGGATTCCTCTCTTGCGATCTTCGATCATGGAACCTGGCAGATCTCGGCAACCGAGAACTAACGGCTCGGTTCGATCTGCCGAAGGCGCAAGGTAACGGAGCCGACCGACATTTATGCCGAAGCCACAGGGTGGAAGTGATACCGAAATCGAAATACGGAAATCACATCATTTAGAGGACGAAACCGGGCTGCGTAACGAAGTCGCCCAGCAGGGCGGGGCGGCGACACATCCGTTCGCGCTTCGCCTTGACCATCACGGCCAATTGGCCGATACCACGGAGCGTGAGTTAAGGACATCTCTGGAAATGCAAAAAGGGTCTACCAGAACTGGTCTTGCCTGTCCTGGTACACGTTCTCCGCCGACGGCACCGTCAGCTCCCGCAACCGGGTCTGGGAACAGACGTACCGTGGGGAGATCCCGCGCACGAAGACCGGGGCGACGGCGAGCGGCGCCAACTGTTCGGAGAAGAAGATCCCTTCCGCCAAGGTACTGCCGTGCCGAGTGGAGACCACCCACGCCTACACCCACCTGCCCACCGAGGAGCGGGCCGGCACCTTCAGCGTTTCGGGCAACGTGCTGAACATCTCATGGAACCTCTCCTCGGGCTCACGGTCGGAGGAGTGGTATGTGAGCGTCGCGCCCTCAGGCAAGCCGGCCAAGCTCGCATTCAAGTCAGCCCTTGCCGGCTTACTTGGCCCGCCCTCGTTCTGGCCGTGGATCCGTCGACGGCCGCGAGTCCGGAGCATCAAGCCGAATCGACCAGGGAGCAGTTCGACCAGGGAGCGGCGACCTCCTTGCTCAGAGAGGCTCACCGCTTCCCAGCCGTTCAGATCAGCGTTGTGAGCCGATGTCAGATCCGGGTCGTGGTCGATGCGCATCCGCCCTCGCCGGGGTAGACCCACTCGCCGGTGATCGTGGTGTCGTCGGCGCTGAACCTGCCCTCGTAGTACGCCGGGCTGCCCTCGTAGTACCCCGTACGCCGGGCTGCCCTTCGCGCCGCCCCAGATGGTCGGCTTGTCGCCGGTCAGCTCGTAGACGTAGTCGAAGGTGTTACCGGCCGGGTCGTAGAACCGCGATACCGCGTCCGCGCCGACCGGCTCTCCGAACAGGTGCAGGTTTCCGATCGCTTCCAGGCCCGTGACCGGCTGGCCGAACTGGGTGACTTCGCCGCGCCGGTGCGGCTGAGCCGGGTGGTCGCGGTGGCCCAAGCGTACGGGCCGGCCCGAGGGCTGGCGCTGCTCGACTCTATGGCGACAGAAACTCATCTCCGCGCCTTACATTTCGGGTCACACCATTAATCTCTTGCAGTTTGAAGAGCATCGAGGACAGCGAAATTCCGGCACGCCTGTTAGTGCCGATATGGACCAGGAGTTCTTCCGAAATGGCGGATCGAGTGAAATTCCGGACGGCGTCGCGATCCATGACCGACCCTCGGCGATCTATTGTTGATCGCTCTTACGCATGCCAATCTCTGGAGGGGAAACGTGCCCCCGGAACGTCGAAACGAAAAGGACCTCAATGACCGGCTCTCAAATGGTCGACCAAAACAAGAGATCAGCCCCCAGATCTCGGCGGCGCAAAAAACGGCTGGGCATCGCGCTCGCGAGCGTCCTCGGCGCCCTCGTGCTCGCCCTGACCATGTCGAATCCCGCCCAAGCCGACGTCATTCAGAAAATGCCGCAGAACGCCGACGGCCTGGAGCAGTCGTTCTCCCCGGCGTACGACTACGACCGGGACGGCTGCTACGCCACGGCGGCCATCACCTCAGGGGGTTACGTCAACCCTGGGCTGCACCTGGGCGGTGCCGTGAACGGCCATTGTCGCGACCTCGCGCAGTTACAGGAGTCCAACACCTATGCGCGCGCGAAGTGCAACAACGGCTGGTGCGCGATCATGTACGCCAGCTACTTCGAAAAGGACCAGACGGCGGACGGCTGCGGCATCGAGCCGGGCTGCGGCCACCGTCATGACTTCGAGCACGTCATCGTGTGGGTGCAGAACAACCAGGTCCAGTACGTCTCACACTCGCGACACAACTGGTGGGAAACCTACAACCGTTCGAGCGTACGCTTCGATCCGAGCGGCACCCACCCGAAAATCGTCTACCACAAAGACGGCGCTTCGACACACTGCTTCCGCCTCGCCAACAGTAATGACGAGGCGGTGGAGAATCACACCGGTGGCTGGTTCTACCCGCGTCTGGTCGGCTGGAACGGCTACCCCAGCACCGATTTCCGAAACCAATTCATTTATCACACCAATTTCGGCCACGCCTCGATCAAGCTCGGAACCGAGACCATGAAGGGCCAGCTCGCGGCCGCCAAGCCTGCGGGAATTCCCTTCGACCCCTACGCCTGACGACCCCTCAAGGCCTGATCAGGGGGTTACCCGCCTCTCCCCTCCGCTCAGCTCGACTCCGCTCAGCTCGACTCCGCTCAGCTCGACCTCCCGAAGCGGAGGTCCATGCCTTCGTGAGGCCACCGGCAGCATCCGGCGACCAGGAGCCGGGAAACGCGGTGCAGCAGCCCGAAAGCACGCCTGGCGCGGTGCGAGCCCGATTGCCTCGGGCCGATCAAGGGCCGAGGCAATCGGAGCCAGGACGTCATCAGGCTCGACACCACGCATATGCACGAGTTGAGGAATGAGCCCGTGGCGAAGCCGGTCCTGGCCCCACCCAAGCTCATGGCACTGCCGCACCGGCGTATCGAAAGGTCCTGAGGCACACCGGCGAAGAGCCGGACTCCTCCGTCAGGGGGTGTGCCTTCCAGGAGGCGGGCGACCGCCAGCATCAAGAGCACGGCAGTTCCGTGACTGCCCGCACCGACGAGCACGGTGTTGAACACACCCGGCAATTCGAGCAAACAACACGCCGGCGGGTCACGGCCCCGGCCTTCGCGCCGGGGGATGATCGGTAACAGGTAAGCCACATATGGATATACCGGTCTTTGTGGACGGCACGCTGGGAGGCGTGCCGACTCCCCCTGATCCGCAGCCGCTCCCGGTCGATTCCTCGTCAGGCTCCTTGCGTGCGCGTCGCGCCGTGGGTGTCACCACCGCGGTCGTCTCGTTCCTGCTGATCGGTGCGGGGTTGGGCGGGTTCATCGCTGATCTGTCCGCAGTCACGCCCGAGGCACTGGATGTACGGAGCAAGAGCGCCAGCCTGGCCGGTTTGGTGATCGGTCTGACCGGTCTGGCGATCAGTGCCGCCACTCTGCGGCCGACGCGCAAGCGGGTCCTGGGCCCCGAGCACCCGGACACACTGATCGCCCGAGCCGAGCTCGCCGCTCAGAGGGGAACGGCCGGGGACCCGGCCGCCGCCCGCGACGAGTTCGCAGCCCTGCTGCCGGTACTCGAGCGAGTCCTGGGCACCGAGCACCCGGACACACTGACCACCTGGAACAACCTCGCCTACTGGATGGTAGAGGCCGGAGACCTGGTCGCCGCCCGCGACCAGTACGCGGCCCTGGTGGCGGTACTCGAGCGGGTTCTGGGCACCGAACATCCCGACACACTGACCGCCCAGCACAACCTCGCCTGCTGCACGGGACAGACCGGGGACGCGGCCGTCGCCCGCGACCAGCTGGCCGCCCTGCTTCCGGTGGTCGAGCGGGTCCTGGGCCCTGAACACCCGCACACGCTGATCTTTCGAGCCGAGCTCGCCTACCTGACGGCGGATGCCGGGGACGCGGCCGTCGCCCGCGACCAGCTGGCCGCCCTGCTTCCGATACACAAGCGGGCGCTGGGCGCGGAGCACCCCGACACGCTAGCCCTGCGCGAGAGCCTCGCCCGCATGACGGGGAAGGCGGGAGACGCGGCCGGGGCGCGTGACCGGCTGGCCGCCCTGCTGCCGATGTTCGAGCGGATGCCAGGCGCCGAGCACCCCGACACGCTGGACACTCGGCACTACCTCGCCCACTGGACAGGGGAGGCCGGGGACCCGACCGGCGCCCGCGACCAACTGGCCGCCCTGTTGCCAGTACGTGAGCGGGTCCTTGGCCCCGAGCACCCGCACACGCTGAAGACCCGAGCCGAGCTCGTCCGATGGACGGGGGTGGCCGGGCAAGGCGCGGAAGACGGCGGATGACGCACTGGGGTGCTGAGACGCCCGCTTATTGCCACTCAGCAGTCGGGTAGCGGGACCGTTTTCGAGCTCATCGTTGAATGAGCACTCTGCTGCCCCAAACGGTACCCGGATCTTCGCCCGCGATCTTGAATACGGTGCGGCTAACGCTCTTACCGCATGCTTTACCTGCCGGTCCGAGGCCTCGTGTCATGATCGCTGCCCGCAGAGCCCGTCGCCAGGCATCGGACGGCGGTGTAAGACGGCAGAACCGCTCAGCTGCCGGAGAAGAAAAAGACCAGCTCACACGATGTGTGAGCTGGTCTCGTTGTGTGCCCCCTGCAAGATTCGAACTTGCGCTCCCGGCTCCGGAGGCCGGTGCTCTATCCCCTGAGCTAAGGGGGCCAACGCGTGATTAGATTACCAGCATCTTGAGGGAAACCGGCACTCGGAGCGCGAAGTCAGGTGATCTCAGGGGTCGGCCTCATCTGACGGGCGCCAAGGAACCCACCCGGCAGGTGTCCCATGCAGGTGTCCGAAGAAAGGGAACTCCCCCCAGACGTCTAGGGAAGCGGGCGGACGGCGCCCCGGTAGCGGGCGCGGTAGTAGGCGGAGTGGGCGAAGTTCGTCGTCTTGACGACGTCTCCGGTCTTGGGGGCATGCACCATGACACCGTCTTTCACGTAGATGCCGACATGGGCTGGGTCTGCGGTGCCGCCTCCAAAGAAGACCAGGTCCCCGGGGCGGAGCTGGGAGAGCGGCACCCGGCGGCCCTGCCTGAACTGGCTGCCGGTGTAGTGGGAGAGTTTGGCTCCCGCCTTGGCCCAGGCGTGCAGGGTGAGCCCCGAGCAGTCGAAACCGCCGCCGGTCGGGCCCGTGCTCGAACCGCCACCCCAGACGTACGGCCTGCCGATCTGGCGAAGCGCCGCCGCCACCGCCGTCTGCCCGGGTGACAGTCGGCGCGGCTGCCGGGAGAGCACAGACGAGGAGCGGGGAGCCTCCGGTTTGGCGGGGGGAGCCTCCGGCTTGGCGGATGGAATGACGGCGGGCTGATGAACCCGAAATGGGGAGCTGGAGGAAGAGGGGAGGCCGGAGGAATCGGCGGCGCCTGCCGTTCGGAGGTCACCGGCACCTGGGAAACGGCCGTCATCGGCACCGGGCACCTCGGTGGCACTCACGGCCCACAGATCACCGGCGTCAGGGAAAGGGCCGTCATCGGCACCGTGGAAGGCGGTGTCACCTGTCGCCCGGGTGCCCTCGGCGCCGGAAGGGGCAGTCTTGATGCCGATCGGGGTGGTCTTGATGTCGGTCATGGCAACCCACGACCCGGCTTCGCCTGCGTCGGAAAACCCGCGCTCGGCGCCGATACGGGCGGTCCACGGGTTGGCGTCTCCGTTGCCGGAGGGGCTGGTTTCGGCGTCGGCATGGGCCCCGGGCTCGGGATGACGCACCGGCTCGGCCGCGCAAACGACGGCGAGCGCGGCGCGGATCTCGCCTTCGAGGCGTCTGCGGATGTGTCTCGGCATCTCGACCTCGGAGAGCGATCTCATCCAGTCATCTATGGCCGACAGACAGGAGCGGGACGGAGATGCCTGAGAGAGCCCCGCGAATGTCGTCGCGAGGATGGTGGCGGTGATGAGTGTCGTGATCACGCATGCCCTCCCTGGGCTCGACGAACGATCGAGGCCTCAGGATGGGCGGGGCGAGGTGATCCCCACGGAGCCGAACCGGATTCTGGGGAAAACCTGCCCCCTGTGGATAGCTGTGCGTCACATCCATCGAAAAACCGCGCGTGACCCGCCTGAAGGAGTTAGCCTCACGGCCGTGGGCGAGGTTCTGGGCAGAGTGTTGGTGGTGGATGACGACGAGGTCATCCGGCAACTCATCGCGGTCAATTTGACCTTGGAGGGATTCCAGGTCGAGACCGCCTTCGACGGGCAAGACTGCCTGGACCGGGTGTTGGACGTGATGCCCGACGTGATCACGCTGGACGTCATGATGCCCAGGCTGGACGGCTGGATGACCGCCACCAGGCTGCGAGGCGACGAGGAGACCAGCCACATCAAGGTGGTCCTGATCACCGCGCGGGCTCAGGAGGACGACAAGCGGCGGGGCCTCGGCATCGGAGTCGACGCCTACCTCACCAAGCCGTTCGACCCCGCCGAGCTCATCCAGGTCGTCCGCGACCTGGCCCTCGCCACTCGCAGCGGCTAGGTGTGCATCTGCCGGAGCCTGGTTACGCCTGGATCTGGGTCTTCTACTTGAGGCGTTCGTAGGGAGTTTGGCCGCCGAGGGCTCCGTGGGGGCGATGGTGGTTGCAGCAATCCTCCCATTCGCGGAGTTTATCGACGTCGCCTCGATTCGGATCTGGCTCCGCGACCCGGCGAAATGGCAACCCGCCTTATCGCAGCTGAGGGCGTCGCGATGTCCTCATGTCACGGCCAGGTGGCTGCGGTGGTGCCGCGGGGTCTCGGCCTCATCGAGCAGGACGAGGGCGAAGTCCGCATAGGAGATGCGGGCCGCGGCGTCACCGTGTTCGCGGATCTCGTAATGGCCGGTGCGCTCCCCCTCGTGGTCGAAGTCGCCGACTGGGCTGACATACACCCAGTCCAGCGTGCCGCCTTCGACACGAAATGCTTCAAGGCCGGCGGCGTGGGCCAGGCAGAAGGGCCGGAACTCGGCGGGGAAATCGGGCATGTCCAGCAGGCGGGTCCCATCGGGGCCGGACAGTAGCGATGCGAGCCCAACCGTGACAAGCCTGTCCACCCCGGCCTGCCGCAGGCCCTTGATGAGGGCATGCGCGGCGCTGCTGAAGAAGGTCTCCGGGCCGAGTGCCGCCGCCGCATTGATCGCGGCGTCGTGCCCAGCCGCGAGGGCGGCGACGTCCGCCACATCGGTGACGTCCCCGGCGGTGATCCGTACGCCGTCGTCCGCCAAGCCGCCGTAGCGGGACGGGTCGCGGACCACCGCGGTGACCTGATGTCCGCGCCGACGCGCTTCAGCGACAGCCCGCCGGCCAGCCCGGCCACCGGCCCCGAAAATCACGAATCTGCCCATCGTTGGAATACCTCCCATTGACTCGGTGCTCCCGAAAGGTATCCGCAAGGGCGGTTACCTCCCGGATACCGAGACCAGCTACCGGCCCAGCCGACCGGCAGGAGAGATCATGACGCACCGGCAGCCGCTGCCTTCTGACATGTTCGACGAACTGTGTCCGTCCTCGCTGTTGCCATTCCGCTTCGGTGACAAGTGGGCGGCTTTGATCATTCGCTGCCTGGAAGGCGGTCCGCGCCGATTCTCCGAGCTCCGCGTGCCACTGCACCGCGTCACCCCGAAAGTGCTCACACAGTCGCTACGCAAGCTGGAGCGAGACGGGCTCGTCTCACGCACGGTGCACGCTGACCCGAAACCGGGAGTGGAGTACGCGCTGACGCCGCTAGGTCGCAGCATGCTGGAGCCGCTGGATGCCGCATGCGCGTGGGCGGCGGAGCACTGGGACGAGCTACTCGATGCACGAGAGCAGTACACAGCCCCATAACCAGCCGACTCACCGCGCGCAGCCATCACCGATCAGAGTCGACAACACGCCAGAGCCGTCGGCCGATACTTGCCAGACTGGTCCCAAAGCCCGCCGCCGAGGTAAGGAGCACGTTGCAGGACCTCGGTCGCGATCCACGGGGCAGGTCCTAGCCGTTCCCGACGGGTTGGTGTGACGCGGGTGGCCGTTGAGCGCGCCGTGTCCGCAATGGGGGTTGTACAGGTGCCCAGAGGTCGAACGCGGCGCGGCGTTCGGCTTCTGAGATGCGCGAACGGGAGTAGGCCGATTCATCGGTCAGGGCGCGGCGGAAGCGTTCGGCCTTGCCGCTGGTCCCGGAGCCGGTACGTCCGAATGCGTTCATGCGTGAGCCCGGTTGTGCGCAGGTCTCGGCCCGCAGGCGGGAGCGGTAGTGGCTGCCGTTGCCGGTCAGGACACGGCTGATGACATCGTCCTGGTCAGGCGTATGGTTCGAGGTTCTCGCAGCCGCCACTGACGATCAAGATTGGTTTTCGAGCGGTCGAATCACCCGGCTTCCCCCCCAGAGCCACACTTGCGGGTGGCCCTGCCGCCCCCACCTCGCCCCTCGGCCCCGCCGCCCCGTCCTCGCGCTCATCTACGAGCCTCGCGGTCGTCTACGGGAAAGACAATCATCGGCCGCCCGGCCCAAGACCGTCGCCGCGAAATGCCCAGGGACTCGGTGCCGTGCTCGATGTATTCTGCTGGCGCACACGAAATCGCAGTCCCGGTTGGTAGCCCGGGCACCCACAGGCCCGTCAGCGGGTCAGTGGTCTCGTATCCGCCCTCTCCAGGGATGTCCGGTGTGCCGGAAAGCGGCTTCGCCAAGCCGCCGGTCGGCATACCCCTGGGAGGGCGTTGTGGTTTCTCTGTCCGTGTATTTCGAGGACCCTTTCTGGGTCGGCGTCCTGGAGATCGTCGAAGACGGCGAGCTTCGCGCGACACGGTTCGTCCTCGGGGCGGAACCGACCAACCCGGAGCTGTACGAGTTCCTGATGCGGCACGGTGTCGCCCTGCTGGAGCGCGCCGACGCCGCCCCGCCCCTGCCCGTGGAGACCCGTGTGGAGCGGAAGGTCAGCCCCAAGCGGGCGGCCAAGCTCGCCGCCCGCGCGGCGGCCCGGGTGCCCAGGCGGAGTACGGCCTCCCAAGAGGCTCTGCGGATGGAGTTGGAGAACCACAAGAAGGAGGCGGTGAGCGACCGGGGGAAGCGCAAGCAGGCTCTGTCCGAGCACAAGCGTGAGGTCGCCCGCAGAAAGCGCATCGAACGCCGCCGCGACAGGTGACCTCCATGCCACCCGGCCAGGCCTTCCCCCTTAGTGCCCGTGTACAAACTGATCGTCAGGGCGACTTGGGAGAGGCGGATCGCGTGAGCCGTCGTCCCATGAGGATGATCATCGCCCCCAGGGCCAT
>NZ_JBIAZA010000027.1:0-128544 GCF_042898655.1 Streptosporangium sp. NPDC000396 | reverse complement strand
GAGCCGACCGGGGTGGTCGCGCTGGTCGCCCCGGACGAGCCGCTGCTCGGCCTGGTCTCGGTGATCGCCCCGGTGATCGTCACGGGCAACACCTGTGTGGTGATCGCCAGTGAGCGGGCCCCGCTGCCCGCGATCACGCTGGCCGAGGTGCTGGCCACCGCCGACCTGCCCGGCGGGGTGGTCAACATCCTCACCGGGTCGGTCAAGGAGATCGCTCCCTGGCTGGCGAGCCACATGGACGTCAACGCCCTCGACCTCACCGGCGTCGCCGACCAGGACCTGGCGATCGCGTGCGAACAAGCCGCCGCCGACAACCTCAAGCGGGTCTTCCGCCCGGCCGTCACCGACTGGGCGGCCGATCCCGGCACCAGGCGGTTGACCGCGTTCCTGGAGACCAAGACGGTCTGGCACCCCATCGGGGTCTGACGCACCCACCGGTGCCGGGGCTGATCCTTCCGCCCCGGCACCGTCAGCGGAGGACGTCACGGGCCAGACGGCCGCGGCCGTCAGCCGAGTGGTGCGTGGCGGGGCCAGGGGCGGGCGGCCTCCAACTGGGTGGCCAGGGCCAGGAGTTGGGACTCGCCGCCGGGAGCGGCGATGAGCTGGACGCCGATGGGCATGCCGGTGGAGTGCCGGCCGTACGGGATGGTCATGGCGGGCCAGCCGGCCATGTTCCAGGCAGCGGTGGCGGGGGCGTAGGTCAGGTTGGCGCGCATGTTCGCCAGCAGCCCGCGCCGGCCCCAGCGCTCCGCGGCCGGGGGAACGGTGGCGAGCGTCGGGGTGACGAGCACGTCGGCGTTGCCGAACCACTGATCGGCCCCGTAGGCGCGCCATCGGTCGCGGCCCGCCGAGCCGTCCATGCCGAGCCGGCCCAGAAACCGGCCCGTCCTCACGAGTGCCTTGGTGCGGCGCTCCAGCCTGCGCGGATCGAGTCCTTCCGCGTCGTCTCTGGCGCACGCGAACCAGGTCGCGACCGCGGCGGTGCCGAGCCAGTTGGGTATCCGCGCGAGCTGTTCCACCACGGTGTGCCCGGCGGCGCCGAGCACGTCCGCGGCCTCGGCCACCGCGTTCTGGAACTCGGCGTCCACGGCGAACCCCTGGGGCAACGGCAGCGGCGCCACCGCGACCCGCAGTTTCACCGGCTCCGACGCGGTGAGTCCGCCCGGATAGTCGTCGATGGCGCTGCCGACCCCGAGGGACTCGGTCTCGCCGGGCGTCGCCAGCGACATGTCCCCCGCCATCACGGCCAGGGCCAGGGCGAGGTCGGCCACGGTCGTGGCCAGCGGGCCGTTCTCCGACATGCCGTACCAGTCGTGCTCGGGGGGCGGGACCACCTCCTGGCCCGGTTTGATCGACACGAGCCCGCAGCAGGCGGCCGGAATGCGCAGCGAGCCGAGCCCGTCGTTGCCGTGGGCCAGCGGGACCATGCCCGCGGCCACGGCCGCCGCGCTTCCGCCCGACGACCCGCCTGGCGTGCGCTTCAGGTCCCAGGGGTTGCGCGTCACGCCGTACACGCTGTCGGAGAACCCGGCCAGGCACAGCTCCGGCACGTTGGTGATCCCCACGACCACCGCGCCCGCCGCCCTGAGCCTGGCCACCACCGGGTGGTCCTCGGCCGCGGGCGCGTCGGGTGTCGCCGCGGACCCGTTGCGCGAGGCCTCGCCTCGGACCGCGACGTTGTCCTTGACGGCCACCGGTACTCCGGCGAGCGGCAACTCGGCCAAGTCACCCCGCTCCTGTACGGCCTGCGCCTCGGAGAGTGCCTCCTCGGCGCGGACCTTGCGAAACGCCCCGATGCGCCCGTCACGCTCGGCGATCACCCGGAGGTGCTCCTCGACGACCGCCGGCGCGGTGACCTTCCCCCGTCGCACGGCCTCCGCTATCTCCACTGCGGACTTTCCCACCCACGACATGCACCGAGTTTGGTCCGGCGAGTCCGTCAACGGAAGCTTTTCATATCTCAATCAGGTGACTTGTCCGGCTCGACGGTGTTCGGCGTGGGGTGCCTTACCCGGTGTCGCCTGACTCGGCGTCGTCCCGTCCGGCTCGTCTGACGTCGCGGCCCGCCCCTCTGAGCGCCAGGCGCAGCGCGTACTCCAACTGGGCGTTGATGCTCCGCAGGTCGTCGGCCGCCCATCTGGCGATCGCCTCGTAGACGGCCGGGTCGAGCCTGAGCAGGACCTTCTTACGCTCAGCCATACAAGCTGCCGGTGTTGACCACCGGCTGGGTCGCCCGGTCGCCGCACAGGACGACCAGCAGGTTGGACACCATCTGGGCCTTGCGCTCCTCGTCGAGCTCCACGACATCCTCCTCGGCCAGCTTGTTCAATGCGAGCTGGACCATTCCTACCGCGCCCGAGACGATCTGGGTGCGCGCCGCGACGACCTGGGCGGCCTGCTGGCGGACCAGCATCGCCTGAGCGATCTCCGGAGCGTAGGCGAGGTGGGTGATCCGCGCCTCCAGCACCTCCACCCCGGCCAGCCGGGTGCGGTCGAGCAGCTCGGTGGTGAGCTCGGCGGCCACTTCGGCGCCGTCGCGCAGGCTGGTGCGGCCCTCCTCGTGCGAGTCGTAGGGGTGGCTGGTGGCCAGGTGCCGGACGGCGGCCTCGGACTGGATCGCCACATACTCCTCGTAGTCGTCCACGGAGAACGCGGCCGTGGCGGTGTCGATCACCTTGTAGACGACGACGGCGGCGATCTCCACGGGGTTGCCGTCGGCGTCGTTCACCTTGAGCTTGGCCGTCTCGAAGTTGCGCACCCGGAGCGTGATCCGCCGCTTGTTGGTGAAGGGCAGCACCCACAGCAGGCCCGGGTCGTTCACCGACCCGATGTAGCGGCCGAAGAACTGGACGACCTTCGCCTCGTTCGGGTTGACCACCACGAAACCGGTGGATGCGACGAAGGCGATGGCTCCCCACACGATCGCGGCCCCGACCAGGGTCGGAGCCCCCGCCGCCGCCCAGCCCGCCGCCGCCAAGACGGCTCCGAGCACCACAAGCCCGACCAGAACGGCGAATCCGTTCATCCGGAAAGCGCGTCGCTCCATGAATCCCACCTTTGCTATCGGAGTGATATCACTACGATAGCCCAGTGAAAGCAGTCGCGCGCAAATCATGCGACTCGCGACCGTTGTGGGCCTTCATCGAGATGGGCCTGCCGGCGGGCGAGGGCAGGAGAGATCAGCGGGGAGCACTCCTACTAAAGAGACACCTGCCGCGTCGATCGAAGGATGTGATCGCGCCACCTGTGATCCAGGGTGCTGGCCATGCCACAAACAGACACGGCCGCCCGATCGGGCGGCAAATGGAAGACCCCTGCTCTCATACATCGCAATGCCTGGTTCCCCGGCCGGATCATCGGAGGAGCGGCTCTCGTT
Source organism: Streptosporangium sp. NPDC000396 (assembly GCF_042898655.1). Classification (NCBI taxonomy): domain Bacteria; kingdom Bacillati; phylum Actinomycetota; class Actinomycetes; order Streptosporangiales; family Streptosporangiaceae; genus Streptosporangium; species Streptosporangium sp. NPDC000396. The sequence continues at coordinate 125,168 of NZ_JBIAZA010000027.1, read as the reverse complement.
CTCGGTCCCCTCGTGTGGTTCGCAGGGTTGCTTCTGCGGTACCTGGCGCTCCACTCGGTGGCCTTCACTCCCGAGCAGTTGGAGTGGTTCGACAAGCAGCCGTTCGCCGCTCCGTCGCAGTTGGCTGCGTATGTGGAGAATCCCGTGCTGGTCACGGCCGGCTACGCGTGCTTCGCTGCCGGCGCCATCCTGTTGTGCCCCGCCGTCATCACGCTCGCCCGGATCGTCGCCGCGAGATCTCCGAGGTTCGCCCTCGTGGGCGGCACGCTCGTCGTCCTGGGCCTCTTCTCGCGCCTGTATTGGGCGGGCGTCGACCAGACCGCCTTCCAACTGACCGAGGCGCTGGGCCTTGAGCAGGCGACCAAGACCGTGATGGACACGTATATGCACATCTCTTACGGGCCGTTGAGGGTTCCTGTCACGGCGGCCTTCGGCCTGTACATCGGAACACTGGTGCTGGCCATCGGAGCCTACCGATCAGGGACGTTCGGTGCAGGGCGCCTCCTGCTGTTCCTCTGGTCGGGAACGCTGTGGACCGGCGTGCTCAAGGAGAGCACCTTCCTCGACGGCGTCATCTCGTCAGGTGTCTTGTGCCTGGTGTTCGTGCCGCTCGGCATCCGGGTACTGCGTGATGCCGTGCCTGAATTGCAGACCGACAGGGTGCCCGTCTCCGATCGCAAGCCGTTGAGGATTCTGAGCTGGTGACACGCCGTTCCGGGCACCGGCCGCTGCTGTTTAGGCTGAGGCGAGTGGAGGACATACCGTCATGGATGCGGTCGATACGTGACCGTCTGGCGCCATGGCTGCTCCCCACCGTCGCTTTCTGCGGTCCTTTCTTCCCGGCAGCCCTCCCCGGTGCGAGGCTGTACAGCCACGAACTGCCAGGGCTCGCCTCGGTGCCCGGCTGGGTTCAGGCCGCCGTGGTCGGGCTGCTGGCCGCTGTCGCGGTCTGGATGGCGCCGAAGCGGCGGTGGCCGCTGTTCGTGCTCACGGCCGTGGATTCTGTGGTGCGGTCGCCGGGGCTCCTGGTCGCCATGACGTCTTATGTTGTGGCGACCGCATATCGACGGCCACTCAACCTGATGGTCTATGCGGTGATCGCGAGCCTCCTGGCGGTGGTGCCGCAGCCCGGTGCCGACTTCGTCTCCTCGCTCGGCGGTGCACCCCTGTTCGTCTGGCTTCCGCTGACGCTCGGGCTGTGGGCCGACGCGCGCAGGCAGGTGGTGGCCGGTCTACGCGAGCGCGCCGAACGGCTGGTGCGGGAGCAGGCCACCCGCACCGAGCGGGCTCGCGCCCAGGAACGTGCTCGCATCGCGCGAGACATGCACGACGTGGTGGCGCACCGGGTCTCGTTGATGATCCTGCGCGCCGGAGCTCTGGAGATCAACGCGACGGACGAGAAGACCGCGGCGGAGGCGGAGCTCATCCGCACGACGGGCAAGGAGGCACTCACCCAGCTCAGAGCCGTTCTCGGGGTGCTCGGCGAGGCGGATGGGGAGCTCTTCCATCCGCAGCCGACGCTGGCTGATCTCGACTGGCTGCTCGACCAGTCCAGATCGGTCGGTATTCCTGTGGAACGGCGCGACGAGGGTACGGCGGGCGAATTGCCCGTCATCGTGGAGCACGCCGCTTACCGGGTCGTCCAAGAGGCCCTCACCAACATCCACAAGTACGCAGGCGCTGTCCCCACACATGTGGCGGTGCGGCATCTTCCCTCCGCACTGGAGGTCACGGTCAAGAACGCCGCGCCGTACGACTGCGCACCGGCAATGCCTGGCAGCGGGCTCGGCCTGATCGGCCTGAGGGAGCGCGTCGAACTGCTGGGCGGCGTGTTCATCGCCCGGCCGGAGACAGACGGCGGTTTCGTCGTGTCCGCAAGGCTTCCGACATGATCCGGGTCCTCATCGTCGACGACGAGGCCTTGGTGCGGACCGGCCTGCGCATGATTTTGGAGGCCGCCGACGACATCGAGGTGGTCGCTGAGGCGGAGAACGGGGCGGAGGCCGTCACCGCCGTCGCCCGCCATTGGCCGCACGTCGTGCTCATGGACATACAGATGCCACGCATGGACGGAGTGTCCGCGCTCAGGGAGATCAACCGGTCCCCGAACCCACCGAAGGTGGTCATGCTGACCACCTTCGACCGCGACGAGTACATCTACAGCGCCCTGCGTTCCAAAGCCGCCGGATTCCTCCTGAAGGACACCGCGCCCCGCGACCTGATCGCCGCAGTTCGTGCGACGGCCGACGGCAGCGCCATACTCGCGCCCACGGTCACCAAGCGAGTGATCGATGCTTTCGCCGACCAGCACTCCCCGGATGTCCGCGCCGCACGCGAACGCCTGGCCGTCCTCACCGACCGTGAACGTGAGGTCGCCCGCGCGGTGGCCCGAGGACTGGCCAACGCCGAGATCTCCCGCGAGCTCAACATGAGCGAGACCACGGTCAAGGCTCACGTCAGCCGCTCGCTCGCCAAACTCGGGCTGACCAACCGGGTGCAGATCGCCCTTCTCGTCCGCGATGCCGGTTAGGCCGGCGGAAGATTTTCAGCCGGCAGGCTGGTGAAACGGAACGTCGTGGACCTTTGCGAGATCCCGAAGGACGCAAGTGGCGGAGGTAGATGATGCAGGCCTGGGCATGCAGCCCTTGATACGGATCAGTTCGGCCGTGTCGGCATAGATCGACGCCCTGTCCGCGTCCTTGCTTGGTGACATCGCGAGGAGGACAGGTGGATCCAGGATTTGAGGCGGACTTCCGGGAGTTCGTCATCGAGCGATCAGGGGCACTGTTCCGTACCGCGTACTTGCTGACCGGTGACCGGCACGCCGCTGAGGATTTGGTGCAGTCGGCGTTGGCGAAGACGGCGGTGAAGTGGCGCGGCCTGCGTGACCCGGCGGCCATTGAGGGTTACGTCCGCCGTGTCATGTACCACGAGCAGGTGAGCTGGTGGCGGCGCCGTTCCCGCGTCGCGGAGGTGTCCACCGAATGGCTGCCCGACCAGATCGGCGACGGGCACGCAGAGATGGCGGATCTTCGTCTGGTGATGCGCGCGGCTCTTGCCCGGCTGACGCCCCGGCAGCGGACCATGCTCGTGCTGCGTTATTTCGAAGACCTGTCCGAGACCGAGATCGCGCGGCTGCTCGGTGTGCGGGTCGGGTCGGTGCGCAGCCAGATCTACCGGTCGCTGGAACGTCTGAAGAAGGCCGCACCTGAATTGAGCGCCGTGAGGGAGTTCGGATGAACATCGAGGATCTGCTGCGCGAGACCCTTTCCGACATGGCCCACGAGGAGCAGCCGCCCCCGCCTGGCCGGTTCTTACATGTCAACCGGAGCCGACCCCGTCGCCGCAGTCTCGCCCTGGCGGCGGCGGCAGCCGTCACCGTGATGGCGGTCGGATCCACGCTCGTGGTCCAGGGGCTGTCCTCTCAGGCGGCGGTCCCCAAGGACTTCGCCGAGCAGGGCTCTGGCGAGGCGCTTGTGGAGACCGGACAGGGACAGACTGCCCTGACCGTGAGAGAAGGACTGCGGCTCTCAGATATCTTGAAGCAGCTGTCGACGGCTACCGGAAAGCCGGTAGCGGAGTTCAGGCGGGCCTCCGAGGACGGCAGGGCGCTCGGCCTTCCGGCCTACGCCAAAGGCGCTCTGGAAGGATTCGCCTTCCCCGGAACCTATGAGGTCTCGCCCACATCGAGCCCCGGCGAAGTTCTCGCCGCGATGGTGACACGCTTCAATCGCGCCGCCGAGGACGGCAACCTGGTGGACGGCGCCAGGCGTATCGGCCGTACGCCAATGGAGATCATGATCATCGCCAGCATCGTCCAGGCCGAGTCGACCGACAAGCGCGACATGCCTAAGATCGCGCGGGTCATCTACAACCGGCTGAACCACACGCCCGAGATGAAGCTGCAGTTGGACAGTCCGCTCCTGTACGGCCTGAACAAGTACGGAATCAGCGCCTCGTTCGAGGATCTCAAGAGCCGGTCGCGGTACAACACCTACACGCGCCTCGGCCTGCCGCCCGGTCCCATCTGCAACCCGGGTGACGACGCCATCGAGGCCGCCCTGAAGCCGGCCGCCGGCCGCTGGCTGTTCTTCGTGGAGACCGACCCGAAGAAGGGCGTCACGAAGTTCGCCGCCTCCGAATCCGAGTTCCTCAAGCTGAAGGAGGAGGCCGACAAGAACCGCCGAGCCAGGTGATGGAGCGGCGCGTCGCTCGTTAAGAGAATGCCGCCGGGGTCTAGAGGGCGTCCGGCACCTGATCGTTCGAGGCGAGGGCGGTGACGGCGAGTTGGGCGGCGAAGGTTTCCTTCAGCAGGGTCTGTAGGTCTTCGCGCAGGTCGCCGGTGTCGGGGGTGGGCAGGCGGGCCACCTTCAAGCGGCGGTATCGGCCGCGTAGGGGGTCAGCGGCGGGGATTGGTGCGGCGGGTGGCGACCGCCGAAAGGGGGTCCTCGGGCCAGGGGTGCTTGGGATAGCGGCCACGCAGCTCGGCCCGGACAGCGCGATAGCCCTCGCGCCAGAAGGAGGCCAGGTCGGCGGTGACGGCCGCCGGACGGCCCGCGGGGGAGAGCAGGTGGATGACCAGGGGGACCCCGGCGACGCGCGGGGCCTCGTCCCAGCCGAACAGTTCCTGCAGCTTGACGGCCAGGACCGGCTGGTCGCCCGAGTAGTCGATCTTGATTCGCGACCCGCTGGGGACCTCGATCCGCTCGGGAGCCACGTCCGCCAGGCGGGCGCTCCACGGGACCAGGCGATGCAGGGCGGAGATCACGTCAAGGCGTTCCAGGTCGGATCGGCGCCGGGCGCGGGACAACTCGGGCTCCAGCCACAGATCGGCGTCGTCGATCAGGGTGTCGTCGTCCATCGCGTGCCACGGGTCACCGAGCGTCCGATGACAGAAGGCCAGGCGTTCGCGAAGGGCCACGGCCTCGGGGGTCCAGCGCAGGATCGCCAGGCCTTCGGCGCGCAGGCCGTACAGGATGGCGGGTTTGACATCGGCGTCGCGCAACGGGGCCGAGGACAGCTCGATGGCGCCGAGGCGTTCCACCCGGCGTGCCGAGACGTCTCCCTGCCTGCCGCCGGGCGGGACGTGCCACACGACCTCGTCGTCGACCCTGTATAGGGAGGCGGCGGCGATCCTGGCGATTTCCTCGTCGATGACGACGGCCTGCCTGATCCGGGCGGAGGCGGCCCCGGCGGGCCGGTCCGCGACCGCGACGGCCAGCCACTCCGCCGTGCCGAGCCGCGACCCGCGGGGCAGCTCGGCGGCCGTTCCCGAGGCCATCAGATATGCCCCGCCCCGCAGCCGCGCGACCCGCTCAGGGTAGGCGAGTGCCACCACCAGCCCGGCCACGGCATCGTCGCCCGGCTCCGTTTCCAGCCTCCGCCCGGTCTGGGCGGAAGTCCGCTCCGGTCGCGGGCTCTGGCCGGTCCGGGACAGGCGTCTGGCCTCCTGCCGCCATCGGGCGGAGAAGCCGCCATCGCCGCGCCGGGCGGAGCGCCAGACCGCGACCAGGTCGTCGCCCGCGTCCCTGGGAAGTTGCTCGGACAGCAGCGCCACCACTTCGGCGGCCTGGGGGCCGGCGTCGATCAGGGCTCGGGCCAGGCGGGGGTGGACTCCGGCTCCGGCCATCTGCCGGCCTCGGGAGGTGGCCCGGCCGTCGGCGCCCAGGGCGCCCAGGGCGTGCAGGGTCCGCCGGGCGGCGTCCATCGCGGCGGACGGGGGCGGGTCGAGAAGCGCCAGGCCGGTGGCGGCGGGGTCACCCCAGCAGGCGGCCTGGAGGGCGAAGCCGGTCAGGTCGGCAAGGGCGATCTCGGGCCGGGCGTGGTCGGGGAGACGGTCGTGCTCGGCCTGGGACCAGCATCGATACACCACGCCCGGCGCCTGGCGGCCCGCTCGCCCGGCACGCTGGGTGGCGGTGGCCTTGGACGCGCGGACGGTGGTGAGGGAGCCGAGGCCACGGGCGTGGTCGGTGCGGGGTTCGCGGGCCAGTCCCGAGTCGACCACGATCCGGACGCCGGGGACGGTCAGGCTCGACTCGGCGACCGATGTGGCGAGCACGACCCGCCGCCTCTCGCCGGGCGAGAGCACGGCGTCCTGGACGTGGGCCGGGGCCTGGCCGTGGATCTGGAGGACGTCGACGTCGTGGAGCATCCCGGCCACCCTGCCGATCTCGCCGACTCCCGGCAGGAAGCACAGGACGTCCCCCGCGTGCTCGGCCAGCGCGCGCCGTACGACATCGGCGATGTGGGAGAGGAACGCGGGGTCCACCCGGAGGCCGTGCGGAGGCGTCACCGGCCTGGTGGGAGGCACCCATATGGGCGTGACCGGATGCATGGAGCCGGAGGCGTGCACGACGGGCGCCGTGGGCGCGGCCGCCGGTGAGTGATCGCCGGGTGCGCCGGAACCGAGCAGCCGGGCCCAGGGGACGGCGTCGGCGGTGGCTGAGGTGGCGATGAGCCGCAGGTCGGGGCGGAGGGTGGCACGGACGTCGAGGAGGAAGGCGAGGGCGGTGTCGGCGTCCAGGTGGCGTTCGTGGCACTCGTCCAGCAGGATCACGTCCACGCCGCCCAGCTCGGGGTCGCGCTGAAGCCGCTGGAGCAGGACTCCGGTCGTGACGACCTCGACGAGGGTGCCCGCGCTGACGTCGCGCTCGCCGCGGATCGAGAACCCGACCTCCGCGCCCACCTTCGACTCCAGCAGCCACGCCATCCGGCGCGCCGCCGCTCGCACCGCCATCCGGCGGGGCTCGGCCACGATCACCCGCCTTGGAGCCGAGCCGTCGAGGAGCCCGGCGAGCGCGAGCGGGACGAGCGTGGTCTTACCCGTGCCGGGAGGCGCGGTGAGTACGGCGACGCCATGCTCGTCCAGAGCCGTGAGCAGCTCGGGCAGAACGTGGCGGACGGGAAGGCCGGACCAGTCGGAACGCACCCGGCCAGTCTCCCCGAGAGCGGGGCCTTGGACGGAACGGGGGCCGGGTTTCGTGCTGTTTCGTGCTGCTCTGCGTGGTTCCATCGGTTTTCTCGTACGGCTTCGCGAGGCGAAGGCACCGGGAAGCCGGGCCGGTGGTCCTGGGGAACGCAGCTTCGCACGGCAGGTGGGCCGGTGGCCCGGGTGAAACGAAGTCTCGTGAGGGCGGCGCGGGGGCGTCAGCGGTCCGCGGAGGACGTGACGCCGGTGAGGACGACGTCGAGGAGCCCGGGGAACCGGCTGTCGAGGTCGTCGCGGCGGAGGCTCATGTGTTTGGTCCGGCCCTCCTGGCGGGTGGTGGTGATGCCCGCTTCGCGCAGGATCCGGTAGTGGTACGACATCGTCGACTTGTGAACCCCGATCGATTCGCCCACCTGCGCGCACGTGTGCTCGCCCTCGTTCGCGAGCCGGATGACGGCTTCCAGCCGGATGGGATCGGCCAGGGCGTGCAGGACATCGACGAGCTGGATGTCCTCCGTGGCGGGTTGTGGCAGCCGCATCGTCCGTCCCCTCGATTGATTGTTTGATATCTTTCAAACTATGGTTCAGTTTGAAGTCTATCAAACCATCTCCGGAGCTTCTGTGAATTCTCGGCTGTATCCCCTTGCTCTGGGCACGTTCGCCATCGGCACCGGGACCTTCGTCACCGCGGGTCTCGTGCTGCCGGTCTCCCGTTCTCTCGGCGTCTCCCAGGCCGCCGCGGGGCAGCTCGTGACCGTGTTCGCGGTGGCCTACGCGCTGCTGTCGCCGATCCTGGCCGCGTTCACCTCGAAGGTGTCCAGGAGGCGCGTGCTTCTCGTGGCAATGGTGGTGTTCGTCGTGGGTAACGTGCTGACCGCGCTCGCACCCACCTTTTCCCTCGTGCTCGCCACCCGCCTGCTGGCCGCGGCGGGCGCGGCCCTGTTCACCCCGACCGCCTCGGCGGTCGCGACCGCTCTCGCCCCGCCCGAACGGCGGGGGAGCGCCCTGGCGGTGGTGATGGGCGGGCTGACCGTCGCCACCGCGCTGGGAGTGCCGCTCGGCACCTGGATGGGCACCGCCCTGAGCTGGCGCGCCACCCTGTGGCTGGTCGTGGGGCTCGGCGTGCTCGCTCTGGTGGGGGTCGCCGCCGCCGTCCCGGACGTTCAACTCGGTGTCCCGGCGGGGCTGCGCGACCGGCTCGCCCCGCTCGCCGACAGGGGCGTGCTCACCATTCTGACGACCCAGGTGTTCACCTTCGCCGCGGCTTTCACGGTCTACACCTACCTGGGCGCCATGGTGGACGTCCCGCTCCCGGCCGTCCTGTGGGCCTGGGGCATCGGCGGAATCGCCGGAAACCTCTTCGGCGGGCGCCTCACCGACGCCTACGGCCCCCGAAGGATGGTCTTCCTGGGCATCGTCGGCATAACGGTCTCCGTGGCGCTCGCCCCGGTGGCCGGCCTCACCCTGCCCGCCGCCCTCGTCTGGGCCTTCCTCTGGGGCGCGCTCGGCTGGGTGATCGGGCCCTCCCAGCAGTACCGGATGGTCGCCGCGGTCGCCGACAACGTCTCGGTGGGACTCGGCCTGCTGGCCGCCACCCAGTATGTGGGCATCTTCCTGGCGGGCATGGTGGGCGGCCTGACCCTGGGGTGGTACGGCAGGGCGGGGGTCGCCCTCCTGGCGACGGCCTTCGGCGTCTTCGCCCTGCTGTTCACCCTTGCGACCTACCGGAGGCCGCCGGCCGTGTCGCGGGCGCCGCAGCCCGCGCTCAGCTCTATGCCGAGGGGTTGAGGACTCCGAAGCTCACCAGGGAGATGAGGAGGAGGCCGAGGAGGATCCGGTAGATCACGAAGCCGGTGAAGCGGTGGGTGCTGATGTACTTCAGGAACCAGGCCACCGCGGCGTAGCCGACGACGAACGAGATCACGGTGGCCAGGATCGTCGGGCCCCACTCGGGGGCCTTGCCCTCACCGATCTTGAACAGCTCCAGGAAGCCCGCGCCCAGCACCGACGGGATGGCCAGCAGGAAGGAGTACTTCGCGGCCTCCTCCCGGCGGTAGTCCAGCAGCAGACCGGCGCTGATCGTGCCGCCGGAGCGGGAGACGCCCGGGATCAGGGCGAGCGACTGGGCGAAACCGTAGATCAGGGCGTGCGTGAGGCTGAGGTGCCTGTCCAGGGTGAGCTTGTTGCGGGCGGTGCGGTCGGCGAACCACAGGATCAGGCCGAAGACGATCAGCGTCGTGCCGATCAGGCGCAGGTCGCGGAAGGCGGTCTCGATGCTGTCCTTGAAGGCCAGGCCGAGCACGACGATGGGGAGGGTGCCGACGATCACGTACCAGCCCATCTTGGCGGCCTGGTCGCTGCGGAGGGCGGGCGTCCACAGCGCCCGGACCCAGGTGGAGATGATCTCCCAGATCTCCTTGCGGAAGTAGATCACCACCGCGGCCTCGGTGCCCAGCTGGATCACCGCGGTGAACGCGGCACCCGGGTCCTCCCAGCCGAAGAGCGCCGAGATGACTCTGATGTGGGCACTGGAAGAGATCGGCAGAAACTCCGTCAACCCCTGAACGAGCCCGAGGACCACCGCTTCGAACCAGCCGATCAACTTGGGCACCTTCCATCCCAGCGCGTGTGTAACTTACGCGAGGCTAGCGGAGCGGCGAGGCCTCTGAGACCGATCGGCGTGCGCGGCACTCATGGAAGCCGGGGGAGCCGCCCGCGCCGGGCCCCGCGAACTATCGGGCGTTGATCAACGTTCAACGAGGCAAATGCCTTATGGGGGATATATGGAAGAACCGGTTGGCACGAATGCGCTGGAACGGCTGGTGGAGGCTCTCGCTTCCGGGGAGAGCGGCCTCATCATGGTCGCGCCGGAGATCGACGGAGCCGGGGGATTCGGTACCACCACGCTCGCCGCAGCGGCCTGTGCCCGGCCCGAAGTGCGCGAACAGTTCCCTGACGGGATCTTCTGGGTGACGGTCGGCTCGGATCCGCTGGACCTGATCAGTGATCACCTCATGACCATGACCGGCCTGGATGATGACGACGTCGAGCGGAACTTGTGGGAGCTCGCCGAACAGGAAGAGGAACAGACGGCGGCCGGGTATCTCACCGCGCCGGGTGACTGCCTGGTCGTGCTGGACGGCATGCCGCCAGAGGGCGCCGTGCTCGTCTTCACGGCCGCTATGCTGTTCCGGGCCAGCGTCGTGATGACCACAAGATCCGCTCACGGGTTCGTGGACGACGCGCTGCCGTTGCTGATCTCGGTGCCGCCGCTCACCCCGGACGCCGCGGAGGAGCTTCTCTCCCGAGGGGCGTACGCGCTCGATCCCGAAGCGGCCGCGCTCGGGCAGGGCTGGCCGTTGCTGCTCACGCTGATGGGCTCGCTGGGCACGGCGCCGCAGGCCCCGTTCGACCTCGCCGATCCCGAGGGCAGGGCACGGGCCGTGCACGAGGTGCTGGAGCGCGGGTTGACCAGGGTGGTGACGCCGACCAGCGTCGACCGTCTCCTGGAACTGGGCGTGTTCGCCGAGGGCCACACGATCCCGCGCGGCCTGCTGTCGGGCCTGTGGCAGGAGACGGCCGGGTTGTCCCCGATGGACACGGAACTGGTGCTGGCCGAGCTGGGCGCGATCGGCCTGCTCAGCCACGTCCCCGACCGGAACGCGGTTCTCCTGCCGGACGAGGTTCGGGCTTACGCCCGCCAGGCTCTCGGCGTCTTCGGCCTGGAGCGCGCGCACCGGGAGCTGATCTCCAGCAGCCCGCCGGACCGTGGCTGGTCCGCCGCCGATTTCTGCTACATCCTCAAGCACTTCCCCGATCATGCGGAGGCGGCGGGGGTGGATCTGGCGGACATGGTGTGCACGCCGCGGTGGCTGGCGTGGAAGCTGGGAAGATACGGCGTCGCGGAGGTGGAGCGGGACCTGGTCAGGGCGGCGACGCCGGAGGCGGAGGCGCTGCGCCTGGCCATTGCCCAGAACGCCCACGTGTTCACTGAGGCGACTCCGTGGGACATCACCCATCTCGCCACCCTCGCCGGCCGCCTGCACCACCTGCCACAGGCCAGCGCGGAGCTGCGCGAGGGGCTCGACTCCATGGGCAAACCGTGGCTGGAATGCCTGTGGACGCCGCCGGACCTGTCTCACCCCGCGCTGCGCCGCACGCTGACCGGGCACACCAAGCGCGTGACCGCGGTCGCGATCAGCCCGGACGGCGAATGGCTGGCGACGACGAGCTGGGACAGTACGGTTCGGCTCTGGAACCTCGACGGTACGAAACGCGCCGTGCTGACCGGTCACAGAGGATTGATCTCGAACGTCGCGATCGCCTCAGACGGCACGTGGCTGGCCACCGGAGACCGGGACGACGTGCGCACCTGGTCGGCGGCGGGTAAGGCCCTGGCGGTGATCGCGCATCGACGTGAGGTGGTGAGCATCGCGATCGCGCCCGGCGGCGACTGGTTGGCCTCGCTCGACGACGACGGCACGCTGAGGGCGTGGAGTGCGGAGGGGGCTCCGCTCTGGGAGGTGAAGGCGAAGGCGAAACCGGCGCGCGGCGCGAAGATCGTCATGGCGTCTGACGGGTCCTGGCTGGCCTACCTCGTCAAACACGGCATCCATGTGCACAACGCGGACGGCAGTGTGCGCTCGCGGTTCGGCGCCAAGGGCGTTCGGCACTCGGTGCTGGCCGTGCATCCCACGCGCGACCTCCTCATCACCAACAACCATCTCGTCCCTGACGACCTGCAGACCTACACCCCCGATGGGGTTCTCACGGAGGAGTTCAGCGTCGGCGACGCCCTGTCCAAGCCTTTCGCCGTCGCGCCTGACGGCACGTGGGTGGCCGGTGGGGGCGCACGCGCGGACCTGTTCGCCGCCCGCCTGGACCGCACGGGCGGCATCTACCTCGACACCCACCACGAGTCGCTCACCGACGTGGCGATCAGCCCGGACAGCGCCTGGCTGGCTACGACCAGCGAGGACGGGACGATCCGGATCTGGGACCGCGGCGAGCTGCTCCAGCCTGACGCCGAGCCGCGGCCCAGAAAGCTGGAGACCGTCGTGACGGGCGACAACGGCCTGCTGATCACCGGCGGCCAGGAGGGCCTGGTCTTCTGGGACGCGGACGGCGGCGACCCGCGCGTGTCGTTCGAGAAATCCTGGTTCCCCGCGCTCTCCGCCTCCCGCGACGGCGGCTTGGTGGTGACGGGAGACACCAAGGGCCAGATCGTGCTGCTCGACGCCGCGGGAACCGTCCACGCGAGGCTGGGCGCGCACAAAGGATGGATCTGGGGAGTCGCCGTCTCCCCCGACGGGAGGTGGTTCGCGACAAGTGGTGCAGATGACTGGCTCAAGTTCTGGTCGGCGAACGGCGACCTGCGCGCCAAGGTCCGCGTACGGAGGGGAGCAGAGCCCCTCGCCATCACGCCCGACGGGAGCAGGCTGGTCGCGGACGTCGACGGGGTGCTGCGGATGTGGACTCCGTACGGCCACGAGACCGGCCCGACACTGAAGACCGGCTACGCCCGTGGCCTGGCCATCGCCCCGGACGGTTCACGGCTGGCGATGGTCGACTACGACAAGTCGGTCCAGCAATGGACGCTGGACGGGCAGCGCCTGCCCGACTTCGAAGGCCTGGAAGCCGACACCCACAGCCTGGCCTACAGCCCGTCCGGCACCCTGCTGGCCGCGACCCACGACAGGACGCTGCGCGTGTGGGGCGTCCAGGAGGAGTCGCCGCTCGCCGAGCTCCGGCTCGCGAACACGCTGAACGCGTGCGCCTGGTCCGCCGACGGCACCCGGCTGTACGCCGTGGGAGGCGCGGGCCTGTACGGCTTCGCACTGCACCTGCCCGGCTAGCTGTTTGTTTCGTTGTCCCCTTCGCCGGCGGCTCCTGCAACGACCGCGTGAGGAGACGGGAGTCGCCGGAATTTCTGATCCCCTGTAAACCGAACCCGCCGCCTCGGCGGTAGTCATCCTCGGAGCATCACGCTGGAGGCAAGGATGACTGACTACGCGGAGTACGTCGCGCAGCGCCATGAACGGCTGCGAAGAACGGCGTATCTCCTCACCAGGGACTGGGCGATCGCCGAGGACCTGGTGCAGACGGCGCTGGCCAAGGCCTGGATCGCCTGGCGGCGGATCGACGGCGATCCCGATCCGTACGTCTACCGGATCATCGCGAACACGCACGCCTCCTGGTGGCGGCGACGCTGGCGCGGGGAGATCCCGACGGGCGAGCTGCCCGACCGGGCGGTCGCGGGGGACTTCGCCGGTGACGTCGCCAACCGCGAGGCGCTGTGGATGGCGATCGGCGCGCTGTCGGGCCGTCAGCGAGCGGTGGTCGTCCTGCACTACTTCGAGGAGATGACCCTCGCCCAGGTGGCCGACGTGCTCGGGTGCTCGCTGGGGACGGTGAAGGGCCAGCTCGGCAGGGCTCTCACCCGGTTACGAGTTGATCAGGGGATCCAGATGATGACGGGAGCGGAGCGATGATTCACACCGAGCACGATCTGAGGGAACTTCTCGCGGAGCGCAGCACGGACGGCAGCGGGGGCGCCGCCCAGCTGGAGTCGATCATCGCGAAGGGGCGCAGAATCCGGCGGCGGAGGATGGGCGCGCTCATGGCCGCGGCGGTCGCGGCGGTCGCCGCGGTGGTGCCGGTCGTCATGGCGCTGTCGCCCGGAGGGAAGTCGCCGAGCGTGGCCGTCGCCGCCGAGCCCACCGCTCTTCTTCCCACCACCCCTCTTCCGGCCGCCACCCCCGAGTCCGGTAAGGATCTGCCCGCTTCCCTCAAGGGCATGGGGAAAAGGCTGAAGCTCATCCAGGCCTACAGGTCGGAGACGATGGGGCTCGGCTACACGGTGAAATTCAAGCCGACCAGCCGCTTCACCGGATACCGCGTCACCTGCGACGATCCTAAGGCGTGGGTGTTGATGACCTATAGGAGGGCGAGATATGCGGAGACCAAGTCGATCACCACGTGCGGCCGGCTTCCCGGATTGACCTCGCAGAGCAGCGAGGAGTCGACTCCCGCCAACTGGACCCAGAAGGAGCAGAGCATCGTCATCCGGGTGTTGCCCTCCGACGCGCCCATCATCGACATCTCGGAGAGCCAGCGCAAAGGGTGCGAGGTGTTCGGCAAGAAGAAGAAGCACATGTGCGACGGGAAATACATCGTGACCGCCCTCTTGGATCCGAAGGTCGCCGATCGCCTGGCCGCGAAGATAGGCACCAAGCCGGGGCGATGGGCGGTCGGCGTGTACGACCAGGACAAGTCCTGATCCTGTGACGAGTACGGCTCCCGCGAACAGGGGCGGGAGCCGTACTCGCGACTATCGGGTGATCTTGACGTCGTCGATTCCGGCCTCGACCAGGGAGGCGCCGGAGGCGTCGGCGGCCTCGATCAGGATCCGGACGGTCTGCCCGGCGAAGGCGGAGATGTCGACGTCGGCCGTGGCCCAGGCGCCGTTGCGGTTGGTGGCCGCGCCGAGCTGCTGGAACACCTGGGAGCTGGTCGAGCCGACGACCCGGACCCGCAGGAAGTCGGCGCTGGAGGCGTTGGAGCCGTGGGCGAGATACCAGGAGAAGCCCAGTCTCAGCGTGCCGCCGGAGGGCAGGGTGACGGCCGGGGATTGGATGCTGGTGGTGCCGCCGTCGATGTCATGGTCTCCGGCGGAGGCGCCGGCCAGTCGTCCGGTGACCAGGTCGTTGGTGCCGCTGACCGTGGTGCCGAGCTGCTTGGCGCCGCTGGAGGTGGTGGCCTCGGGGTCACCGCGTTCCCACTGGCCGGTGGTGGCGGTGTCGGTGCCGCCGGGGTTGGCGGTCCAGCCGGTCGCCGTCTCGAAGGTGTCCTGCCAGACGACCACGGGCGGGACGGCCGTGGCGATCGTCCACACGGAGTAGGCGATCGCGTCGGCGTTGCGGTCCAGCGCGGTGTCGTTGATGTTCGACGCGGTGTCGCAGGACCGGTGATAGCAGGAGTCGAACGCCTGGCCCGCCGTACCGCCCCACAGCGCGGCCTGGGCGCTGGACTTGATGCCCTCGGCGCCGGTGAAGGTGCCGCCGGCGGGGATGCCGACGCTGATGAACGGGCCGTAGTCGGAGCGGCCGTCGAAGTCGGTTCCCCGGGTGGGCACGCCGATCGAGGTGAAGTAGGCCTGGAGCGTCGCCTCCAGCTGGGCGGAGCCCGCCGGGCCGGGGCCCGAGCCGACGCCGTCGGAGTTGTCGCCGTCGTAGACGAAATAGCCGGGGTTGGGCGAGCCGACCATGTCGAAGTTCAGGTAGGCCTTGACCTTGGCGCGTTCGGCGGCCGGGAGGTTGTTGACGTAGAACTGCGAGCCGCGCAGGCCGAGTTCCTCGGCACCCCACCAGGCGAAGCGGAGGTGCTTGGTGGGCGCCAGGGCCTGGCGGGATACCTCGAGCGCGGTCTCCAGGATGGTGGCGCTGCCGGAGCCGTTGTCGTTGATGCCCGGTCCCGCGGTCACGCTGTCCAGGTGGGCGCCGACCATGAGGATGTCGTTCGGGTCGCCGCCCGGCCAGTCGGCGATGACGTTGTAGCCGGTCGCGCCGTTGTAGGTGAACGACTGCAGGGTGGTGGTGAACCCGGCGCCGTCGAGCAGGCCCTTGACGTAGTTCGCCGAGGCGAGATAGCCGGGGCGGCCGTGGGCGCGGTTGCCGCCGTTGGCGGTGGCGATGGACTGGAGCTGGGAGAGGTGCGCCTTCACGTTGGTCAGCGAGATGTCCGGCGGGGCGGCGGCCGACGCGGTGGCCGCGGTCGGTGCGGTGAGTGCCAGGGGGATGGCGAGGATCGCCGCCATCCCGATGGTCCGCAGGTTGCGCATCATGCTCCTCGGGTCGAAGGGTGTGGGAGTCCCCGAGCGGCGCGCACCGGCAGCGGTGCGCGCCGTACAGCGTGGTGGTGCGCTTGATGAGGGCGTGGATCTCCGCCCTAGGGATGCGTCCCGTGGATCTCTGTCCTACCACGTGAAACCATCTAGATCACGGATCGTGACGGAGAGTCCCACGGGACACTTTTCAGCTGGCCGCGCCCTTGGACGCCCGCGCGAAGGTCGCGGCGGACTTCAGGGCGGCGGCGCTCCGGGTGGCGTTCCGATCGGGAATGGTGGACAGGTCGTAGGCGTAGAAAGCGGTCGAGTAGCCGATGGCCCTGGCGTTGCGGTCGAGCGCGGCGGCGTTGATGTTGCCGATACCGTCGCAGGCCGAGTGGTAGCAGGGGTCGTAGGCGGCGCCCGCCGTACCGCCGAACGTGGCGGCCTCCTCGGCGGTCTTGATGCCTTCGGCGCCGGTGAAGATGCCACCGGACGGGATGCCGGTCGCGATGAACGGGCCGTAGTCGGAGCGGCCGTCGAAGTCGGTGCCCTTGAAGCTCAGGCCGCGCTTGCCGTAGAACTTCTCCAGGAGCTTCTCGATCTCGGCGGAACCGGCCGGGCCGGGACCGGCGCCCTCGGCGTCGGAGTCGTCACCGTCGTAGAGGAAGGTGACGTCGTTCGGCGAGGCCACCATGTCGAAGTTGAGATAGAGCCGGATCTTGTCCCGCTCGGCCTGCGACAGGCCCGCGACATACTGCTCGGAGCCGACCAGGCCCAGTTCCTCGGCCCCCCACCAGGCGAACCGCACCTTGTTCTTGGTGGGCAGGTGAGCCATCCTCAGCGCGGTCTCCAGGATGGCGGCGCTGCCGGAGCCGTTGTCGTTGATACCGGGGCCTTCGGGGACGCTGTCCAGGTGGGCGCCGACCATCACGATCTCGTCGCGCTTGCCCCACCGGGAGTCGGCGATGAGGTTCTTGGTCTGGCCGACCGTCGTCTTCGCGTCCACCTTCAGGTGGACGGTCGTGCCCGGGGTGTCGGCCAGGTCGAGGCCGACGGCGGTGCTGGCGAAGACGATCGGGAAGCCGAAGCGCCACTCGCGGATGTCGAACTGGAACGGCTCGGTACGGCCCGGCTGCCCTTCGTTGAAGAAGATCACACCGGCCGCGCCCGCGGCCTTGGCGTTCGTCGCCTTGTCGACGAACGGGCAGGTGCCGCGCTGGATGAGGGCGATCCGCCCGGGCACGAACCCGGCGAAGTCGGCGGCCTCACAGCCCGCGGTGGAGGTGTTGGGGGTGCCGGGCACCGGGATGACCGCGTCGACGACCTGGATCTGCGCGGTGACGTCTCCGGGGCTGGAGGAGATCACCGTCACGAAGTCGGCGGGGTTGGTGTAGGTCTTGGCCTCCGGGGTGACCTGCTGCAGTACCGAGGGGGAGAACTCCTCCCACCTGAGGGGATACTCCACGTCGGTGGTGGAGACCTGGTAACCGGCCTGCCGCAGCTTGTCCTTCACGTAGGCCAGAGAGGCGTCGTATCCCGGCGTGCCCACGGCGCGGGTGCCACCGTTGGCGGCGGCGATCTCCTGGAACTTGTCGAGGTGCTTCTTGACGTTCTTGCCCTTGACCGTGCCAGACAGGGCACCGGCCAGGGCGTCGGAGACACCGGTCGTGGTGGCTCCCGCCGGTGGGGTGAAGGCGAACGGAAGGGAAACGGCCGCGGCGAGGGCGACGGTTCGGACCATGCCGCGTCGTAAATTCAGGCGCATCGCGCTCCTTTGGAGGTGGAACTTGGGAGTCCCCATTCGGTACTAAGGCGGAACGTACCGTGATCAATCACCTTCGCCTAGACCCGTTGCAGCAGAGTCGCGCGGAACGGTGACCGAGAATGTGACGGCATCCAACCCTGCCAGGGTTTTCTCAGGACGACCGGGGAAACCCTGTCAGGGTTTTCTCAGGGATGACCGGGGAACGGGGTTGCCTTCGCCCTTCGTTCAACCGGGTGAAGAAGAACGATTCGGGGAGGCACAATGCACCGCTCGAGAAACCACAAAATAATCGCCGGAGTCTGCGGCGGGATCGCGGAGAGCCTCGGCTGGTCGCCCACGGTCGTCCGGGTGCTGTGGCTGCTGCTGTCTCTCATCCCGGGACCGCTGTGGGTCGTCTACGTGCTCATGTGGATCCTCATCCCCAAGGCGCCCGCAGTCCGCTACTGAAAATAAGCTGGGGGGCATGAGGCAACGCCCCCTGTCGCTGATCCAGGACGACCTGGTGGACTACGAGAAAGCCATGGAGCGGATGACCGACCTGGTCGGTCAACGGCAGCGCGACGAGCGCCCCGACACGCTCTGGCTCCTGAGCCATCCGCAGGTCTACACCGTCGGCAGGCGCACGCTGGAGCAGCACCTGCCCGACCCGTCCCACGGCATCCCGGTCGTGAGCACGGGGCGCGGCGGGCAGCTCACCTACCACGGCCCTGGCCAGCTGGTCGGATATCTGATCGTCAAGCTCGACGAGAGCGAGGGGATCGTCGACTACGTCCGCGAGGTCGAACTGCGGCTCGTCCGCGCGCTCGACGCGCTCGGCGTCCCGGCCGAGCGCCGCGACACCCCACCGGGCTCGGAACTGCTCACGGGCGTGTGGACGATGAAGACCGGCCGGAAGATCGTTTCGATCGGCATGCGGCAGAGCCGCGGCGTGACCAGCCACGGCTTCGCCCTCAACGTCGACGGCGACCTGACCCCGTGGAACTGGGCGGTGCCCTGCGGCATGCCCGAGGTCGACATGACCTCGCTGAACCGGGAGACCCCCGGCACCGCCGGCATGGACCGGGTCCGGGCGGCGGTGACGGAGGCCTTCGAGGCGAGCTGATCGGCCGGTCTCCGGAGCCGGCCCACGAGGCCGATCTCCGGGACCGGGCGATCACCCGGTTTCCGGGGTCGGCCGTCGAGGCGGGCGGGTCAGCCGACCGATTCCACCTCCGACTCCTCGACCGTACGGCGCGGCCCGCTGAACCAGTGCCGGGCCGACAGCGCCCACCACAGGCCCACGCCGAGAACCATCACGCCGAGCACGATGGGCGCGTAGTTGACCGCGGTCCAGGTGAACGTCTCGTCTCCCGGCGTGGCGGGGTTGTCCTTGTTGAAGGGCACGCCCGCCGGGGCCAGCGGCATGACGAAGTAGATCGAGACCACGACGATCTCGATGAGGGCGATCCAGCCCATGACCTTGTACTTCGAGCCCAGCGTCCACGGGCCGGGCTGGAAGCGGTCACCCATCTTCAGGCGGAGCCAGATCGGGATGGCGAAGGCGATGTAGAGGCCGATGACCGCGACCGAGACCACCGCGTAGAACGCCAGCGGCGTGCCGGTCGGAGCCTTGTAGAGGGCGGGAAGGGTCAGGATGAGCGCCGCGACGGAGCCGAAGATGATCGCGTTGACCGGGGTGCGGTTCTTGTCCACCTTGGACCAGAGCCGCCAGCCGGGGATGCCGCCGTCCCGGGAGAACGCGTAGGTCATCCTGGACATCGAGGTCACGCAGCTCATGCCGCAGAAGAACTGCCCGATCGTGGAGATGCCGAAGACCACCGTGGCCATGACCGGAGTGAGCGACGAGGTGAAGATGGCCCCCACAAAGCCGAACTCCTTGTTGACCGCGTCGACGTCGCTGGCCGCGAAGAGGAAGGCCAGCAGCAGGACCCAGCCGCCGATCGCGGAGTAGAAGATCGACTGCCAGAGCCCGCGGGCCGCGGTCGTCGAGGCGCCCTGCGTCTCCTCCGAGACGTGCGCGCAGGCGTCGAAACCGGTGATCGTGTACTGGGTCAGCAGGAAGCCCAGCGGCAGCACGTAGATCCAGAACGAGCCGTCGGAGAAGCCGGAGTTGTTGAAGGTCTCGGTGAACACGAACGACAGCGACTGGTGCTTCTCCGGTCCGAAGATCAGGATGGCTATCACCACCGCCGCCCCGAACACGTGCCACCACACCGAGACGTTCTGCAGGACGGAGATCAGGCGGTGGCTGAAGACATTGATGAGCGCGTGCAGCACCAGGATGACCACGAACAGGATGAAGGTGTTGCCGAGGGAGACCTCGAAGCCTTCGGCGAACCGGTTGACGGTGATGTTCAGGAACGTCGCGCAGCCGTAGTCCACCGAGGCGGTCACCGCGATCAGCCCGATGAGATTGAACCACCCGGTGAACCAGCCGTGGATCGGCTTGCCCATCTTGGCGGCCCACCAGTAGATGCCACCGGCGGTCGGGTAGGCCGACACCAGTTCGGACATGCACAGACCGATGATCAAAATGAAGATCGAGATCAACGGCCAGCCCCACGTGATGGCGACGGGCCCGCCGTTGTTCCAGGCCTGGCCGAAGGTCGTGAAACAGCCGGACAGGATGGAGATGATCGAGAAGGAGATGGCGAAGTTGGAGAAGCCGCTCCAGGTCCTGGACAGCTCCTGCTTGTAACCGAGTTCGGCGAGTCTCCTCGCGTCCTCGTCCACGGGCTCTGGCTTGGTCACTCAAGCCTCCTTGGGTGTTGCGAAGGGGGGGTGAAACGTCCGGGGCGTGCTCCCCGGACGCGGTCGACGAGCCGCCCGAACCCGGAGTCGTCCAGGTCCCGTACGGCTTGCGCGAACTTGTCTGCCGCCTCGGCGTCGTAGTCGAAGTCGGCCGCCGCCTGCTCCCTCAGCAATCCGTGGTGCACGGAGAACCAGAGGGTCCAGGTGAAGTTGGACATGACCAGGTTGAGCCGGACCCTGGCGTTCAGCCTTGGGCTGTCCTCGCCGAAGTAGGCGCGGGCCAGCCGGTGGGTGAGGTCGGGGTCGTAATCGGCTTCGGCGGCGATGTCGCCCAGCTCGAAGGCCGGGTCGTTGTTCCCGGAGAGCTGGTAGTCCACGATCTTGATTTCCGTGCCGCATCGGATGAAGTTCTCCGGCAGCAGGTCGTTGTGGCAGGGCACCGTCGGCAGCGGGTCGGCGGCGAGCGCGCGCTCGATCTCCGCCACTGTTCGCAGCCGGTCCTCATAGCCGTCGGGTGTCCGCAGTCCATGGGTGCGGCACAGGGCGAGGAGTTCGTCGAGCTTGCGGAAGATGGAGAAGTCGTTGACGAACCGGGGGCCGGCGTGCAGCCGGCGGCAGGCGGCCGCGATCGGTTCGGGCAGCGTTCGCACGTCGTGCGCGTTCAGGGTGACGCCGTCCAGATACTCCAGCAGCAGGGCGCCGGGCATCCGGCGCAGGACTTGCGGGCCGACCCCGGTCTGCGCCGCGTGGAGCGTGTTGGTGATCTCCTGGTCGAGAGGGATGCCCAGACCCGCCTCCGAGACCCTCGGATCGAGCACCCGCAGCAGCCACCGCTGCCCGTCGGCCGTGTCCAGCCGGGCGATCCGGTGGCTGAGCCCACCTTTGATCGGCGTTTCGACAACAGGCTGTCCAGCCCATTTTCGGACGTCCGAGAGAGCATCCGGCATGTCGCCCTCCTTTGGCCTACCTTCATACCATTGATCTGTTTCTGCGGACAGAGGGGTTGCCGACCTGCAACTTTTCCAACTTCGCCGGAGTCCTCAGGATCGGCCGCGGAGCGGCGGATTCCGGCGCCGGGCCATACCGAAATCGCCGGGTCCCGGCTCGCGCGCCGGCCGGGCGCATTCCCCGACTCTCCATCGTCGTCGGACGCCTGGACCACATTCTGGCCTCATGTGCTAAATTTTAGCCATGCGGCCAAAAAAAGAGACGGATGGCCAGGAGGCCAGATCGTTCATCGAAGTGGCCCGGCGAGCACAGATCGTCAAGTGCGCGATCGAGGTGATCGCCGAGGTGGGATACGCGCAGGCGTCACTGGCGCTGATCGCGAAGCGGGCGGAGATCAGCAAGGGGGTGATCTCCTACCACTTCAAGGGCAAGGACGAGTTGATCCAGCAGGTGGTCGAGGAGGCTTTCACCCTCGGCGACGCGTTCGTGCGTTCCCGGATCGAGGGGCAGACGACTGCCGCGGGCATGCTCAGGGCCTACATCGAGGCGACCGTCGAGTTCTATCGCACGCACCGCACGCACATGGTCGCCCTGCTCGACATCTGGTCCGGCTATCGCCACGAGGACGGCAGGCTGAGGCTCAACGTGACCGCCAACGAGCCGGAGCTGGCCGACGTCGAGCAGATCTTCCAGTTCGGCCAGCTCACCGGAGAGTTCCGGCAGTTCTCCACCCGGGTGATGACCGTGACCGTCAAACAGGCCGTCGACGGTGTGCTCATGCAGATGGGCGTCTATCCGGATCTCGACTTCGAGTCCTACACCCAAGAGCTCGTGGAGACCTTCGAGATCGCGACACGGAAGGAGGGGTGATGGAGATCGTTCACCCTGGCTGGGAGGACGCCGGACCCGGCGGGCAGGTTCCCGGGCATCTGAGGCCGGGCGGGCGCCACGCCGGATCCGGCGGGCAGGTTCCCGGACATCCGGGATCGGGCGCCGGGTATCCGGCGCCACGTGCCGGATACCCGGCGCTCGATGGGCGGAGCACGGACGGCGGCAGGGAGCTCAAGCTCCGGCCGCCGCGGCATCCGGTGGACAGCCGGGCGGTCCGGTGGTGGACCAGCCAGGCGGCCGTGATCGTGGCTCCGCCGGTGCTGGTGCTGGTCCTGCTCGGCCTCCTGATCCCTCCGGCCCGGTTCTGGCTGCTGCTCCCGGCACTGATCATCGCGGTGCCCGGCATCGCCTACATGCTGGTGATGCCGCGCTGGCGCTTCAGGGTGCATCGGTGGGAGATCACCGACGGCGCGGTCTACGCATCCTCCGGGTGGATCTGGCAGAAGTGGCGGGTCGCGCCGATGTCGCGGATTCAGACCGTCGACACGCTTCGAGGTCCGCTCCAGCAGATCTTCGGCCTGGCCGGTGTGACCGTCACCACGGCCTCGGCGGCGGGAGCGATAAAGATCAACGGACTGGACCAGGCACTCGCCGCCGACCTCGTCGAGCGGCTCACCGCCCGGACTCAGCACACCCCCGGTGATGCCACATGAACGGGAACAGGGACACCGCCGCCGACCACGGGTATGGCGCAGGAGGTCGCGGGGGCCTTCCTGCCGGTGCCGGTGGCGCCGTCGGCGGCTGGGCTCAAGGAGATGGCCGTGGTCCGGGGAGCGGCCGGGTTCCGGTGGAAGGTCGTGGCCAGGTGGGTGATCGGGTTCAGGCGGGCGCTCACGAGCACGGTGAGACCGGTGCGGAGTGGATGCGGCTCGATCGGCGGATGCTGTGGCTGAACCTGGGCTGGCTGGCCGGGCCGCTGACGCCCATCGCGATCACGGCGCTGGTCGCCCGCGACAGGCTGAACCTCGCGACCGTCATCACCTTCGGCTCGGTCCTTGTGACCTTCGCCGTGATCACCACGATCGGCCTGCTCAAATACGCCACCACCCGCTACCGGGTCACCGGCGAGCGCGTCGAGCTCCACTCCGGACTGATCTTCCGCAGGCACCGGTCGATCCCACGTGACCGGGTGCGCAGCGTGGATCTGACGGCCAGCCCGATACACCGGGTCCTCGGTCTTGCCAAGATCAAGATCGGCACCGGTCAGAACGACGCCGAGAAGGGATTCGCCCTCGACGGGATCTCCGGAGCCGATGCCCTGCTCCTCAAGCAGGGCCTGCTCGACCGCACGGACTCCGCCGACTCCGCGATCGCGGAGCTGCGTCCGGCGTGGATCCGCTACGCCCTGCTGAGCAGCTGGTCGCTGCTGATCGGCTTCACCCCGTTCGGCATGTTCTTCCGCGCGCTGGACATGTTCGGAATCGAGCCCTCGGAGGTCGGCTTCCTCGGCGACCTGTGGACCGTGATCACCGGCACCAACCCGGTCGTGGTGGTCGTCGTCGCCCTGGGCGTCGTCCTGGCGATCGGGTTGTCCGGCACGCTCGCCCTCTACGTCGAGTGCTGGTGGAACTTCCGCCTGACCCGCGAGCCCGACGGCACCTTCCTCGTGCGGCGAGGACTGCTGACCACCCGTTCCCTGTCGCTGGAGGAGCGGCGGCTGCGCGGGGTGGAGGTGGCCGAACCGCTGCCGCTGCGCTGGGGGCGCGGCGCCAGGGTGAACGCCGTGGCCACCGGGCTCGGTGAGGACGACTCCACAGCCCTGCTGCCACCGGCCCCACGTGCGGAGGCTCACAGGATCGCGGCCGTCGTGCTGGCCGAGGACGTCTCGCCCACCCTCGACACGCTCCGCACCCACCCCCGGAGCGCGCTGCGCCGCAGGATCACCCGCGCGATCTGGTCGCCACTCGTTCTCGCGGCCCTGTTCGCCGGGCTCGCCGCGTGGCTGAGCTGGGTTCCCGGCCTGCTCTGGCTGGTCGGCCTGGCCCTGCTCCCCGTCGGGCTGCTCATGGCTCGCGACGCCTACCGCAATCTGGGTCACGGCCTGCACGGTCGCTATCTCGTGACCCGATGCGGTACGGCCCGGCGCAGGACCGTGGCGCTCGACCGCACCGCGATCATCGGGTGGACCGTCAGCCGCTCTCCCTTCCAGCGCAGGTCGGATCTGCTCACGCTGGCCGCGACCACGGCGGCGGGCAAGGGTGCTTACAAGATCAGGGACGTCTCCGTCACGCAGGGACTGGCGTTCGCGGAGGAGACGGTGCCCGGCCTGCTGGCCCCCTTCCTCCACTGACGCCTTCCTCGCCGGTGCCCCTCGGTCAACTCCTGACCGTGTTCAACCGGCCTGCTGCTCGCTCATCGGTGATCCCGCCCCGGCCCGGCGTGAACCGGCCTTGCCGGCACGGGTGCGGGGCAGCAGGAAGCCGGTGGTGATGAGCCAGGCCAGGGCGGTGAAGCGGGCCACGGGCAGCAGGATGGCCGTGTCGGAGACCAGCAGGGCGAGCGTGGACAGTTCGGCGACGGCGGCGATGGCCAGGCCGGTGAACGCCAGCGGACGCGGCAGCAGCCCGGCCAGCAGGCCCGGTACGGCGATGCCCGCCACGAGCAGGCCCAGGAAGACGACGTGCCCGGTGCCTCCGGTGGCGAAGGCGAGATCCTGCAGGCCTCGGACCAAGGCGGGCTCGGCGAGCACCTCCGGGCGTGACAGCACCCAGCTGAACAGCGCGGACAGGGCCAGCATGGCGGAGGCCAGCAGACCGCCGGCCAGGGCGATGGTGGCGCCGGGTGCCCGGATGCCGAGGTTGTGCAGGCGGGCCGAGGCGGTCGCGGCATAGATCGACATCGGGACCGAGGCGGCGAACTGCAGGAACGCGCTGACGCGCACGGCGTCCTGGTGATCGTGGAAATACGCCAGGATCCCGGCCGACGGGCCGAAGGGCGAGGGGAACGTCTCGCCCGCCATGGCCGTGCTGACGGCGATCCCACCGATGAACAGCACGGTGAACACCACACCGAGGATCCCCAGTGGAGGTCCGCCGTCGGCCTGGCGCCGGGTGCGCTCGACGGCCGTCACACGATCACCCGCCCGCCGGTCAGATCGAGGGTGACCCCGGTGACCCAGGACGACGCGCTCGAAGCGAGGTACAGCACGGCCTGGGCGACATCGCCGGGCTGCCCGATGCGGCCGAGCGGGTATGCCGTGGCCAGCTCGTCGAGTTGCCCGGGGGACATGAACCGCTGCATGCGCTCGTTGAGCACCGCGGAGGGGGCCAGGCAGTTGACGCGGACGCCGTGCCTGCCGACCTCGTTCGCGAGGTGCTTGGTGAGCATCACCACGCCCGCCTTCGCCGCGGCGTAGGCGGCGTTCGAGCCGCTCGGCTGGCGGCCCGCCGTGGAGGACATGGTGATGATCGATCCCTCGCCCCGCTCGATCATGCCGGGCAGGAACGCGGTCACCGTCAGATACGCCGACGTCAGGTCCGACTCGATGATCGCACGCCACCGGTCGAGTCCGAGCTCGGTGGTGGGTGCGGGGGCGCCCTGGCCGCCGGCGAACGCCGCGAGGATCCCCACCGGCCCCAGCGTTCGCTCGACCGTGTCGCGCATGTCCCGCACCGCTGCCTCGTCGGTGACGTCTCCGGGCGCGGCCACCGCCGTACCGCCGTCTGCCGTGATCTCGGCGACGATCGTGTCGATCGCCGCCCGGTCGCGGCCGTTCACCGCGACTTTGACGCCGTTCGCCGCCAGGGCGCGGCAGGTCGCCGCTCCGATCCCCCGCGAGCCGCCGGTCACCAGCGCGACCTTGCCGGCCAGATCCGGATAGCGCGGCACGTTGCCGCCGTCTGGGCTGTCCATCTCCATCTCCGTTCTCTCAAGTAAATTATTCATAGCACAGAACTATTCTGTGTCGCTAACATTGCCGCATGACCGCACAACGGCAGACCGGCCACGACGACGGGTCGGCGCCACGGCCTCATCCGAGAGGGACGGCGTTCCTGCTCGCCCAAGTGGGTGCTCATGCCGCGGCGCGGTTCGCCGAGCGGATCAGCGACCTCGGGGTGATCCCCTCAGACGTCGGGCTCCTGCGCATGATCGCCGTCCAGCCGGGGCGCAGCCAGCGGTCCCTGGCCGAGGAGCTGGGGGTCGTGCCGAGCCGGGTCGTCGCGTTGGTCGATGGTCTGGAACGCAAGGGGCTCATCGAACGACGGCGAAACCCGCAGGACCGCCGTCATCACGAGCTGCACCTCACCGCCGAGGGCACGCACGTCATGACCGCGACGCGAGAGCTCGGCTCCGCGCACGAGGACGAGATCTGCGCCGCCCTCGACGACGCCCAGCGCGCGCAGCTCACCGACCTGCTCCAGGCCATCGCCGCCCAGCAGGGTCTCGCGCCTGGCGTCCACCCCGGATACCGGCACCCTCCACGGTGACCACCGCGAGACGGCCTGGCCCGGCACCCCGCACGGACCGGGCCCACAGAGATCTGCCGCGGGCTTCTACGGCCGCAGGGAGCGGGGTGTGCGGCCGATGAGGTCGCGTGCGGTGCGGGTGAGGTGAGCCTGGTCGGCGAACCCCGCGGTCGCGGCGGCATCCGCCACCGAGGCGTGGGCCAACGTCGCGACAGCGGCCTTCAACCGCGCCCACCTGCGTAACCGCGCCAACGGGATCCCGACGGAAGCGCGGACGAGGGCGCGCAGCCGTGCGGGCGAGAGCCCGACGTCGCCCGCGATCTGGGAGAGATCCTCGCGATGCGGGCACGTCCGCAACGCGTGGAGCACCCTGGGGTCCAGGTGGCCGCCGCCCCCGGTCAGCGTCATGAGCTCGGCGCGCGCGGCGGCCAGGTCGGGCGCCACGGTGGTGTCGTCGACCCCGGTCGCCCCCAGAGCGGCCAGCAGCCGCCGGACCTCCGCGGCCTCCAGCCGCCGCAGCCCCACACCGGAGGGGAGCAGCCAGGCGTCGACGAACAGCGTCACGTACGGCGACGCCGCCGCACACGCGTGGGCCAGCTGGGGTGGCACGACGATCCCGGGGGCGACCAGCGGACGCCCCCCGCCGGTGGCCACCGTGACGTCACCGCCGACCGGGAGCACGACCTTCCAAGCCGGATGGCGGTGCCGTGTGACGGCGAACGGGCCGGTGTCGGCGAACATGGTCGTCCCGGTGCCGGCCGCGAAGGCGAGACGGCGATCGTTTTGTTCAAGCGCCCACGCGCGGGTGGCCGTGACCATCGTGCCATGCACACCATCGCAGCGGTCGCGCTGGCCTTTTTCCTGATCGTCGTGGGGATCGGGCACTTCGTGTTCACGGGGTACTTCCGTACGTTGATCCCGGCCTGGATCCCCTGGAAGACGCCGCTCGTCCTGGCCAGCGGAGTCGCGGAAATCCTTTCCGGCGCGCTGACCCTCGTCCCGGGAACGCGCGCGGCCGGCGCCTGGGCGGCGGCCGCGCTCATCACCTCGTACCTGGTCTCCCACCTCGACGCCCTGCGGCACGCCCACCCCGGACGGTCCCGCGTGCTTGAGCGCCCGTCCGGCGCGGTGGCGCGGCTGGTGGTCAACGCCTTCTACATCGCCTGGGCGGTCATGGTGGCGGCGGGCTGAGCCACCGGAGAACACCACCGTCAGCCATGCCCGGTTCCGGCGAAGACGAGGCCCAGCTCGTAGGCGAGGACCGCCGCCTGGGTGCGGTCGCGGGCGCCGAGCTTGTCCAGGACGTTGCCCACGTGCGTCTTGACCGTCTCCTTCGAGACGTACAGCGCCGCCGCGATCTCCGCGTTGTTCTGGCCGAGCGCGATGTGCCGCAGCACGTCCAGCTCGCGCGGGGTCAGCTCGACCGGAACGCGCGGCCTCGCCGTACCGTGATGAGGGGAGGCGATGCGGCGCAGCGCGTCGGGGAAGAGCACCGCGTCGCGTGAGTGCACCAGCCGGACGGCGTCCACCAGTTCGCTCGCGGGCGAGCGTTTGAGCACGTAGCCGGCGGCTCCGGCGCGCAGAGCGCCCCAGACCAGCTGGTCACTTTCGAACGTCGTGACCACGACGACCCGCGTCGCTGGGGAGCGGCGGGCGAGCTCCTGGGTGGCGGCCAGGCCGTCCAGGTGGGGCATGCGGATGTCCATCAGCACGACGTCCGCGTCGGCACCCATCTCGACGGCCTCGCGACCGTCGGCCGCCTCACCGACGACCTCGATGTCGTCGTGGATGGAGAGCATCGTCGACCAACCCGAGCGGATCAGCGCCTCGTCGTCGGCCAGGACGACGCGGATCACAGCGGTAACGTCGCCTGGAGTCGCCACGTGCCGTTCACCTCCTGCCGCGTGCACGTCCCGCCGACCAGGCGAGCCCGCATGCGCATGCCCGTCAGGCCGCGTCTCGCCCTGCCCGGATCGGGGGAGGCGCCCGCCGTCTCGTTCTCCACGGTCAGGACCAGGTCGTCGCCGACGGCGATGTCGAGCGTGACGGGGCCGCGCCCGTGGCGCAGGGCGTTGGTGAGCGCCTCCCTGGCGATCGCGTAGGCCGCGCGCGAGGTCGGGACCGGGATCCGGTCGAGACGGCCGGCGCTTGTGCGCACGTCGAGGCCGCGGGTGAGCGTGTCGAGCGAGTCGAGCGTGGGCGCCTCGGCCGTGTCGCCGTCGTCGAGCACGCCGAGCAGCACGTCGAGGTCCTGCTGGGCGTCGCGGGCGGTGCTCACCAGGTGGCCGAGCGAGCGATCGGCCTCCGCGACGCCGGTCTGCGCCTTCTGCAACGCCGCCTGGGCGGCCATGGCCTGGACCAGGACGACGCTGAGGGCGTGGCCGACCGAGTCGTGCAGCTCCAGGGCGAGGGTCTGGCGGCGGCCGAGCTCCTCGATCGTGCGTGACGGCTCGGCGCGCAGCAACCGGCGCGCCGCCCACCGCTGGCCGTACCCGGCGGCGACCATCGCGGCCACCACGGCGACGGCCATCAGGGGCACCTGGGCCGTCTCGCCCGGGGCCTCGCGCCATCGCGCCAGGTCACCCAGTTGGATCAGCCCCGGGGACAGCATCAGCACGGCCGCGCTGAGCGTGGCGCCGCCGTACAGGTGCAGGCTCGTCAGGGCCACCAGGTAGAGCCGATCGGCCCGCTCGGGCACGTCGACGCCGAGCAGTTCCGACAGCGCGGCCACCTCGATGCGCCGGATCAGCGGCACCATGGCGACCAGCACCGAGGCGGGAAGGCACACCGCCCACAACATCAGCACGAGCACCGGCGGCTGCTCAGACGCCTGCGTGGACAGGACCGCCAGGCCGAGCGCGACGGCGGCCGGGGTCAGCAGCGCGGCGCCCAGCAGTTGGTAGATCCCCGCCCCCACGGCGCGGACAACACGGTCTTTCACGCCGACAGACGTTAGCCGACGGCCCGCCGTACGGACTCCCCCGGCGGAGGGAGGTGGCCCCACGTGCCCGTTCCTAGCGTGGGCGGCATGACGAGAATTGATCGGATCCTCGGCGCGCTGCTGTCGCTCGCGGTGACCGCCGTCGGGGTGCTGTGGTGGACGACCCCGGACAGTTACCCCTTCGGCGCGCGCGACCGCGTCACCGTGTCGCTTTCGCACCTGATCGAGCACGGGGTGGCCGGTCCGATGATGGTCGTCGCCGGGCTCGTGGGACTGGCGGCGGTTTTCGCGCCGAGGCCGGTGCTGCGGGCGGGAGCGGTCGCGCAGGTGCTCTTCTTCGGCGTGGTGATGTCCGATGCCGGCATCATGTCCCTGCTCGGGTACGTCATGGCGGTGCTGGGGCCCGTCGCCCTGATCGGCATCGTGGTGATGGCCTGCGTGCGCGGGAGACGATCGGGCTTCGTGGGGCTCGCGGCGCTGGCGGCCGTGATGGTCGCCGGTACCGTCACAGGGGTCGCCTCCCCCGGCATGATCTGGCTCCTCTTCGGAAGACTCGCCGCGAGCTTCTCCTCCTACTCCGAGCGGCTGGCGTGGACGCTGGCCGACGCCGCGGCGTGTGCCGTGTGGGTGATGATCGCGGTGAGGGCGTTCAGGGGAGGCGAGCCGCCGCGCTGGATCCGGCCCGAGGCCGTCGTCCGCTGGGGACGCTTCACCACGATCGGGGCGGCCCTGTGCCCGCTGCCGTACGCGATCTACCGTCTGACCTGGCTGACGCCGTGGCCCACCGACACCGACCTGACCGGTCCGCATCTGGACCCGGGGACCCGGCTGCAGGGTGTGAGCATCGCCGTCGGAGCCCTGATCAGCGCGGTGCTGACGCTCGGGCTCATCAGCAGGTGGGGAGAGGTGTTCCCGCGCTGGGTGCCGGTCTACCACGGCCGCCCCGTCCCCGTGCGGCTGCCGGTCGTCGCGGGCGGGCTGATCGCCGGGGCCTGCTGCATAGCCTCACCCGGACTCGCGATCAACGCCGTCGAGCGGGGACAGCTGGGCTTCCTGCTGCTCTGGCCGTACCCGCTGTGGGGTGCGCTGCTCGCCGCCGCGGTCTTCGCCTACTGGCTGCGCCGCAGGTCCGGTACGGCGCTGCGGGGAGAGGCCGGACAGGAAAATAGTGGAATAGATGATTCCGTTCTGCTAAGATAAAGACATGACGAACCACCCCGAAGGGGTAGCGGTTCCAGCCGAACGGAAGGCGGGCAAGCGATGAGCCAGAGCACCACGACCGAGTGGGCCGTGCTGAACGACGCGCACCAGGCACTGCGCACGGCCGTGCGCGGCGTGGCCGCCGAAGACTGGAACCGCCCCACCCCCTGCGCGAACTGGACCGTCACCCAGGTGCTCCAGCACGCCGCGGGCGACCAGATCGGCTTCGCCGCGTTCCTCACCGGAGGCCCCGGCCCGTCCGAGGACCCGTTCGCGCCCTCCGGCACCCTGACCACCTCCCCCCTGACCGTGGCGGAAGAGGCGATGACGGCCTCCGCCGAGGCCTGGGCGAGCGTCGACAAGGACGCCGAGGAGGTCACGGTTCCGGTGCCGCCCGGCAAGATGCCCGCCTGGCTCGGAGCCGGCGCCTGCGCCCTCGACGCCGCGGTCCACGCCTGGGACATCGCCGTCGCCACCGGCCAGCCCTCGCCGCTCACCCCGCAGCTCGCCCGGGAGTTGATGCCGGTCGCCACCGCCATCGTCGAGCCGCTCCGGGCCTTCGGCGCCTACGCGCCGGCACTCGACCCCGAAGACGGGGACGACGACCTCGCCGCGCTGCTCCGCTACCTCGGCCGCCGCCCCGACTGGACCGCCTGACCGGCGATCCGCCGTATCTCCTTCGGGCATCCGAGGGAGATACGGCGTCTCTAGACGAAACCAAGATCGGCGACCGCCCGGTGAACGGGAATGCCGGGCGCGGGCGGTGCCCCCGTGCGGTTCACCCAGCAGAAGTCCACCCCGGCGGCCTGCGCGCAGCCGCCGTCGCTCACCGGGGAGTCGCCGACCATCAGGGCCTCGTCCGCCTTGGCCTCCAGCAGGGCCAGGGTGTGGTGGAGCAGCTCTCCGTCGGGCTTGCGCAAACCCACCTCGGGCGCGATCACCACGTGCTCGAAGAACCCGCCGATGCGCGTACGGCGGAGCTTGGCCCGCTGGACGTGGGCGATGCCGTCGGTCACCAGGGCCAGCCGGAACCGCCGTGACAGCCGCCGCAGGGCGGCGCGTGCCTCCGGGAAGAGGGTCACGTTCCGGCCGAGCGCCTCTTCGAACGCGGACGCCACCGAGGGGAGGGCGCCCAGCCGGGCCCAGCGTTCCAGCCGCAGCTCGGCGAGAGTGATCCGGTGCTCGCGGTAGGCGGCCCAGAGCGGTTCGTTGGCGGCGTGGAAGGCCGACAGGAACTCGGCCAGGCTCATCCGGAAGAAGCGCCGATGGACCTCATGAAGCGCGCCGCGCTCCGTTTGGGCGTAGTCGACCACGGTCCCGTCCAAGTCGACCAGCAGCACCTGGTGTCGACTCTCCCTCGCCGAGCCCATCGCGCTCCGACAGCCGGAGGATCTCCTCGACCGTCGCCGCGTCCACGGCATACAAATGAGGAACGTCGACGAAGACCCTCATTGCCCCACAACCCACTCGGAGGTCGTCGGCGACCTCTCTCTGAATACTACGCAGCGGCACGTAGTTCAGGTAGGAGGTGAACACGTTCTGCGACCGGAAGGCGGCGGTCATCGCCAGCCGCCCGTCGCGGAGCCGGAAGGCCAGGCTGGTCAGGCAGGGCACCGCGTCGGGGGGCTCGCCCGGGGCGGTGAGGGAGATCCAGCCGCTCTTGGTGTACGGCTTGGCGCGCAGCGTGTCGACGACCCAGCGGAGCTGGTTGATGCCGAGAAACTGGCGGAGCCGGCCGCCATAGCTGTATTTGAAGGGCGGAACGACCGCGCACTCGCTGAACTTGCTGGCATACAGCGGGATCTTCCCCGCGTCACCGTAGGACTCCAGGATCGGATCGTCCCAGCCCAGCTCGGTGATCTCGAACAGCACCGCCGGGGCTTCGATGATCGGTCCTCGATCGTCCTCGGCGGGGCGGCCGTTGTTTCTTACATGTCGCATCAGCCAGATCCACGTCTCCCCACAAGACACGAATCTGATGAGGTCGGGCATTCAGGTCTCCACGTTGGGGAAATGGTAGGGGTTGTGGGGGAGTCTGCGCTGCCGGGAGACGTTGGCGCGGACGTAGTAGGCGAAGTAGTGGATCAGCGCGATCAGCCCGATGACCACCAGGAGCAGAGCCACGTT
This sequence comes from Streptosporangium sp. NPDC000396, assembly GCF_042898655.1. Classification (NCBI taxonomy): domain Bacteria; kingdom Bacillati; phylum Actinomycetota; class Actinomycetes; order Streptosporangiales; family Streptosporangiaceae; genus Streptosporangium; species Streptosporangium sp. NPDC000396. Next base: position 92,384 of record NZ_JBIAZA010000027.1, on the reverse strand, counting down.
GGGCTCGGCGCCGACCAGGCCGAGCACGCCGACCGCGATGTAGGAGGCGTTGACCAGGGCCAGCATCATCACGTTGATCCCCGGCCAGGCGAGCGGCGCGTAGGTCTCGGGGTATCGGGGGTCCACCGGCAGGTTGGGAGTCCAGCCCAGGGCTCCGAGATGGTCTTTCAGCTGGACCACGTAGAGCAGACGGAAGTTGTTGATCGCGCGCGCCGTCCGCATGTGCGCGTTCACCGCCTCGATCAGCCGCAGGAACGGCAGAATGCTGAGCAGTCCGAACGCGGCGATCATCGCGAACAGATATCCCGGCACGCTGCTCCAGGCGGTCAGCGACACCGGGTTGATCACCTTCGCGCTCGCCAGCGCGATCGCGGCGGCGAAGGGGGCGGCGAGCAGGCTCATGGAGAGCCTGGTCATCTTGAGCCGTTCGTCCTTGGCCGCGAGATAGACGTTGTAGGTCCCGGTGAAGTCGACGGCGACGAGCGTCAGGAAGTCTTTCGGCTCCACAGGCAGGTCGTCGAGACTCGGGGGCAACGACTCCGCGGTCATGCGCGGCAACATCTTCCGCATCGGGACCCACTCTCGGGGGCTGGCGGACTTTACCGGTAAGAAGATTTTGACGCACTTGTCAGCTTGGCGCGCGCCGTTTGACGACATCTCTTTCACAACTTCTCCGAGCTCACCGGCATCTAAGGAATGACGCTGTCGTGAGACGGGGGTTTTCATGGGGTTGGCGGCGCTCGCATCGGGTGATCCCCAGCGGCTGGGCGGATACTGGCTGGCCGGACGGTTGGGCGCGGGAGGCCAGGGAGTCGTCTACGAGGCCTACGACGCCGATGGACACCGGGTCGCGATCAAGGTGCTGCACGGTGACGTGGCGGCCGATCCGGAACTGCGGGCGCGCTTCATGAAGGAGGCGGAGGCGGCGCGACGGGTGGCGTCGTTCTGCACGGCCCGGATCCTTGACGTGGACTTCCAGGCGGCGCGGCCGTACATCGTCAGCGAGTTCGTCGCCGGGCCCAACCTGCGGGAGGCGGTCCGCGAGGCCGGGCCGTACACCGGGGACGTTTTGCGCCGCCTCGCCGTCGCGCTGGCCACCGCGCTGACCGCGATCCACCGTGCCGGGGTGGTCCACCGCGACGTCAAGCCGGAGAACGTGCTGCTCGGCCCGGACGGTCCCCGAGTGATCGACTTCGGGGTGGCCAGGACCGGGGAGATGTCACTGACCACGACGGGGATCGTGGCGGGAACGCCGACGTTCATGGCGCCCGAGATGTTCACCGGGCAGCGGGCCGGGACCCCGGCGGACGTGTTCGCCTGGGGAGGGGTGGTGCTGTTCGCGGCCACGGGAAAGGACCCGTTCCAGGCCGAGAGCCTGGGCGGCGTGATGCACCGGGTGCTCACCGTCGATCCCGATCTGGGAGACGTCCCGGAGCCGCTGCGCTCGCTGATGGCGGCCGCGCTGGCCAAGGAGTCGGCGCGCCGCCCGGCCGCGCACGAGCTGCTGGCGGGCCTGCTGGGCGGCGAGGCCGTGGCCGCGGGCGGGCCCGCGCCAGAAACCGCGAGGCCCGGGGATCAGGCGGTTCAGGACCAGATTTCCGGAAACCTCGCTCAGGAGCGTGTTCCCGGGGATCAGGCGGTTCGGGATCATGTTTCCGGGAACCTCGCCGACGGGGTCCGGATGGCCTGCGAGGTCCTGCCGCCGAGCCCCGGGATGCCCGCGCTCGGCGCGATCGCCGAAGAGGTCTTCGCCGGACTGCCGCCCGAGGCGCAGGCCGACGCCCCCGGCGTGCTGCTCCGCATGATCGGTGACGATTCAATCCAGAGCATCGAATACCGGCCCGAGGACGAGCCGGTGATCGCCCGCTTCGCCGACGCGGGGCTGCTGGTCAGAGAGGGCACCACGGTCGTCCCGGCCGGCGTCGCCCTGTCGCGTGCCTGGCCTCGGCTCCGGGAGTGGCTCACGGCCGAGCGCGACGGGCTGCCGGTGCACCGGCGCCTGGCCGAGGCCGCCCGGCTGTGGGAGGAACGCGGCCGGGCGCCGGGAGACCTGTACCAGGGCGCCACGCTGCGGGAGGCGCTGCGCTGGGCCGCGACCGAGCGGCGCTATCTCGGGATCAACCCCGAGGAGCGGCGGTTTCTCGACGCCGCCTCGGCGCTGGAGCGGAGGCGCCAGCGCCGGCGGCGGCTGGTCAGCGCGGGCATGGCCGTACTGCTCGCCTTCTCGCTGGCGGTGACCGCGATCGCGCTGGGACAGCGGCAGACCCTGGCCGGGCAGGCCGGGGAACTGGCGAGACAGCGGGACGAGGCCGCGGCCCGGGCCATCGCCGCCCGCGCCGCAGACCTGCGTGCCTCCGACCCCCGGGCGGCCATGCGGCTCAGCGTCGCCGCGTGGCGGGTCGCCCAGGTGCCGGAGGCGCGCTCCGCGCTGCACGCCTCGCTGGCTCAGAAGGAGATCGACGTCTTCGCCGACCCCGACGAGACCTCAGCCGCCTCCTACGTCCTCACCCCCGACGCCCGGACGCTCGTCCGGGCGTACGCCGGGGAGGTCCGCATGTACGACGTGAGCACCCACAAGCTGGTCCGGTCGTTCCGGGGGGTGGGAAACTCCGCCACCGTGACCGGGGCGAGCCCCGACGGATCGACCGTCGAGGCCGGTGGGCGGCTCTGGGACAGTGCCACGGGCAAGGCCTTCGGCCCGGCGATCCCCGAGGATGCCTGGGTGGAGCTGGAGTCGCGGCGGCGGCTGATCTCGGCCTTCGGCCCGGGCACATGGGTGATGCGCCCGCTGGGCGGCGGCAGGCCGCTGGTCTCGACGACCGTGTACGAACCGCGAAGCGCCGTGTCACCCGACGGCCGGTGGGCGGCCGTGTCCGACAGGGAGGGCAAGGTCGAGGTCTGGAACCTGAGCAGGGGGAGGCGGTCGTTCACGCGGAAGATCGACGGTTCCATCACTCCGCGGGGGGAGAGGGACTCGCCGGCGATCGCGTTCTCCCCGGACGGCGCGACCCTCGCGGTCGGTGGTGAGACCTCGATCGTCCTGTTGAACCCGGCCGACGGCAAGCAGCGGGGCCGGCCCTTCGAGTCGACCGCCGGAGGTGGCCTCCAGTTCAGCCCGGACGGCCGCTTCCTCGCGGAGGAAGCCGACAGCGTCCTCCGCCTCTGGAAGGTGGCCGACCGGACCATCTCCGCGGAGCTGCCGCTCGCAGCGGATCACGGAAACAAGCGCTTCACCGCCGACGGCCGCCTGCTGCGATACATGACCGGGATCGGCTCGGTCGTCTCGATCGATGTCAGCGCCGTCACCCGTCCCGACACCTTGAACGTGCCGAAGAAACGCAGCGGCTGGGAGAGCGCGGTGTTCGCTCCCGGCGGCCGCGTGCTCGCCTACGCCAACCTCGGGATGGTCCGGCTCTGGGACCCCTCCCGGCTGGCTCCGATCGGAGGCCCGCTGGCCGTCGACGCGGGCTCGGCCGGGGTGTTCAGCCCGGACGGGACGACGCTCGCCATCCCCCGGCGGGACGGGACGGCGGTGACCCTGTGGGATGTCACCACGCGCGAGCACCTCGCCACCCTGGACACCGGAGCCAAGTCGATCACCACCCTCGCCTTCGGCGGCGGCGGCGACGGACGGACGGTCGCGGTCGGCGTGGGAGACGAGGGGAACAACAGGGGGGAAGGGAAGGTGCAGATCTGGGACGTGGGCGGAGGCAGGCTCATCAGGACGGTGGACCGGGTGTTCGCCGAGAGCCTGGCCCTGCGGCCGGGAGGGACCGTGGACGGCGATCGGGGCGGGGATCTCGGGGGCGGTCCGGCCGGGAGCGCGGGAGGGGGTTCTGAGGGAGGTCCGGCCGGGAGCGCGGGAGGGGGTTCTGAGGGAGGTCCGGCCGGGAGCGCGGGCGGGGACTCCGGAGGCGGCTCGGCCGGGGATCTGGGCGGGGGTTCCGGAGAGTTCCGCGGGAGGGAGATGATCTCCGCGGGAGCCGACGTGGTCACGCTTCCCGACGGGAAGATAACTCGCAACCCCGCCGGGATCAGCGGCCGGGACGTCAGCGCCGCCGCCTTCACTCCCGACGGACGCACCCTGGCCTGGGGGCTCGGCGAACGCGTCGTGCTGTGGGATGTCGAACGCGGTGCGCGCCTGGGAGTCCTGAACGTCAAGGGGTTCCAGAGCACCCTGCGTTTCTCCCCCGACGGCCGGGTGCTCCTCACGGTGGGAGAGCGGGTGCGTCTGTGGGACATGGCCACCCGGCGCGAGATCGGTCTTCTCCCCGCCGACACCAATGCCCTGGATCTCGCCTTCAGCCCGGACGGCCGGATCGTCAACGCGGTGGCCCGGGACGGCTCGGTCAGCCGTTTCCCCGTGGAACCGGCCCTGGTCGCCGAGTCTGTCTGCGCGCGGGTCGGCTCGGGCCTGTCGGCGGCCGAGTGGAGTCACCTGATCCCCGACGTCCCCTACCGCGAGACCTGCGGTTGAGCACCGCCTCACGACGGGAGAGCAGGAGAGCCGAGAAGAGGCCCCGGGGGGAGCCGAGAGGAGATCGGGCCGGGGCTGATAGGCCCTCCGCTCGGGTCGGCGCGACCAGCCCCAAAGTAACTCTTCGTAATCAACATCACGTGAGCCGCAACTGATCCGGTGCCGCCAGCACCGAAGCGGCCGTTCGCCTCACCGCCGGTTCGCGACGTGTCATCGTGGCGGGACTGCGGTCATCACCGCGACGACATCCGCAAGGGGGCGCGCCGTGCGGCCTGCTTATGACCTGACCGACTCTCACGAGGCTCGCGCTTTCTTGCGGGAGGAGGCTCCGAACACTCAGTTCATGTCGGCCGGGAACGCCGTGCATGATGCTCGCGCGGTTACCAACGTCTACGACCTGACCGGACCGTCTCGCTCGTCTGGCAGCTATCGGCCCTCCGGCGATGAGGCCCTGGTCGCGCTGACTCTGCTGGCGGGCTCGCGTGATTGGCTGGCCGAGGCCGAGCCCGCGCTCATCGAGGCCGTGCGCGAGGCCGGCGTCACGTGGGAGCAGCTTGCCCCGGTGCTGCGGGTCGGCGACCGCCGTGCCGCGCAGCGCCGGCACGCCCGGCGCTGGCGCTCATGGCGGGAGTCTCCTATCAGCTGGCCTGCACCGCCGTCATCGACCCGCTGACCGCGGTCATCGCGGTGATCAGCCTGGTTGTGCTGTGGAAGACCAGACTCAACAATGCCTGGCTGATCGCCGGCGGTGCCGCGATCGGGCTGGCCCACACCGTGCTGGTCTGACCCGGCCCCCGCCGCCGGCGATCCCCCGACCCGCAAGGACCCATCAGCGACCAGGTCAGGAGTCGCGCGGCGCTACCAGACCGGATTCGTAGGCAAGGACGACGAGCTGGGCGCGGTCGCGAGCGCGGAGCTTGGCCATGGACCGGTTGATGTGGGTTTTCGCGGTCAGCGGGCTGATCACCATATGGTCGGCGATCTCGTCGTTGGACAGGCCCCGCGCGACCAGGACGACGGCTTCGCGTTCACGCGTGGTGAGTTCGTTCAGTCCCGGCCCGGTGCCGGTATGGCGCGGCTGGGTGATGTACCTGGTGATGAGCTTGCGGGTGATGGACGGGGCGAGCAGCGCGTCGCCACGTGCCGCGACGCGTACGGCATGGAGGAAGTCTTCGGGCACGATGTCCTTGACGAGGAATCCGGCCGCGCCGGCGCGTAGCGCGTTGAAGACGTATTCGTCGAAGCCGTAGTTGGTCAGGATGACGACGTGCACCCCGGCCAGGTCGGGGTCCGCGGCGATGCGCCGGGTCGCCTCGATGCCGTCGACGACCGGCATCTGGATGTCGATGAGCGCGACGTCGGGCAGATGCTCCTTGGCCAGCGCCAGGCCCTCCAGCCCGTCGCCGGCCTCGGCCACCACCTCGATGTCGTCCTCGAGGTCCAGCAGCGCGCGGAACCCGCTGCGCAGCAGCGGCTGATCATCGACCAGCAAGACCCGTATCACGACGTCCACTCCACAGGAAGCTCGGCCTGGACGGTGAAGCCGCCCTCGCCGCGCGGCTCCGCGCGTAGGCGCCCGCCGAGGGCGGTGACCCGTTCACGCATCCCGAGCAGCCCCACCCCGGGCACCGGTGCGGCGTCCGGTGCGGCCTTGCCGTCGTCGTCGATGCGGATCGCCAGGGCGTCCGGGCGGCAGTCGATCCGGACCGACGCGGTCGCGGCGGCGGCATGCCGGGTGATGTTGGTGAGTGACTCCTGCACGATTCGGTAGACGGTCCGGCTCACCGCGGCCGGCACGCCATGCTGTTGCCCTTCGATGGTCAGCGTCGCGTTCAGGCCGTTCGTCCGAGCGCGTTCCACCAGCTCCGCGACATGGTCGAGCCTGCGCGGCGGGCTCGTGTCGTCATCGCGCAGCGCCTCCAAGGTCGCCCGCAGTTCCCGGGTCGCCTCCCGTCCCGCCTCCTGGATCGCCAGCAGGGCCTCCGGCACCTGTTCGCCGCGCCTGCGGGCCACGTGGACGGCGACTTCGGCCTGCACTTTGATGATCGAGATCTGGTGGGTGAGCGAATCGTGCAGTTCCCGCGCGATGCGCAGCCGCTCCTCATCTGCGCGCCGCCGCGCGGTCTCCTCCCGACTGCGCTCGGCTTCCTCCGCCCGTTGCTCTGCCTGCCGCAGCGCCTCACCCGCGGCGCTGGCCGCGACCAGCCAGGCCAGCTCCAGCGCGCCGCGGGCCTGCGCGAACGCCTCGCCCGTGTCGTGCAGGCCCGAGGCCAGGGCCGCCACGGGGAGAGCGGCCAGCATGGCCACGCTCGCCGCCACCGTGACGGCGCGATGTCCTGTCCGTACGGCGGCGTACACCGCGAACAGGTACGCGACCACGGGTACGTCGAAACCGGCCGCCTGGTACCCCACCGCGCACACCCCGGTGACGATGAGGACCACGACCGGAGCCCGGCGGCGCCCGGCCAGCGCCAGGCCGCCGACCGCCAGCAGCGCGTAGCCGAGCAGGTCCAGGGTCGTGGCGGAATGCTGCCCGGACAACCCGGTGACCAGCAACACCGCAGCCACACAGCCGGCGACCGCCCAGTCGATGACACCAGCCCGAACACCGAACCGTCCTGAACCCATGCGCGCACCCTAGCCGGATGCCCGCGCGAGCGACTCCTGCGCGGGGACGATCGGCCGGCTACCGCACCCGCAGTACCTCCGCCGATCCTGCCGCGTCTGCGGCAGCAGGCTGCCGCATCGGCGGCATCACACATTGCCCTCGTACGCGGGACGACCCGCGGTGGGTCCAGCGGACATGCTCAGACGACATCCAGAGTCGTAGGAAGAAAGGAGCACCACATGTCCGTGCGTCACCTGCTTGCCGCTGCCGTAAGCGTCCCGCCCGCCATCGCCGGGCTTGCCACACCGGCGGCCGCGCACATCTTGACCCAGCCGGACCCTGTCAGTGCCTACAGCATGACCGCCGGGCGTCTGTGGTCTGCGGTGGCCGCGCTGCTCGGGCTGGCCGGCGTGGTCATCGGCGGCCTGGCTCTGGCCCGCGCCGCCGGTCGCATCGGCACCGGCTCCGGAAGAAGGGGGGCTGTCGTGGCCTTGGCGGCGGGGCTGGCCGGCATGGTCATCGGCGGGCTGGTCGTGGCCGCCGCCGATGGTGGTCCCGGCACCGGCTACGGCATAGTCGGGGGCTTCGTGGCCCTCGTGGTGGGGCTGATCGCCACGGTTCTCGGTGGGCTGGCTCTGGCCCGCTCCCGCCGCGCCACCGCATCACCGCACCCCCGGACCGGCTGATCATCGCACAGACGAGCACGCCCGGGGAACCGGGTCAATTCTGGTGAGCGGACAGCCGTCGGCTGTCGGAGGCGCGACTGCCCCGACGGCGCGATCATCGACTCCGTGAAACCCCCTCCCAGGCGCTTGCGCTCGTCACCGGCACCTCGGCCGGCATAGGCCGAGTTACCGCGCTGCACACGCTGCCGACACCCGTCATTCGACCGAAAGGATCCTCAATGTCCGTTCTGTTTGGGCTTGCCGCACAGGCGGCCTCACCAGTCTGTACGACGGCAGCAGAATGCGCAGGCCAGGGCGTCGATACCTTCCTCGGGACCCCTGCGCGAATCTGGGCCAGTGTGGCCGCACTGGTCGCGCTGGGCGGCGCGGTCATCGGCTGGCTGGCGCTGCGCTCCGTCCGTCGTCTCGGCAACGGCGGGAGGAAGGGAGCCATCGTGGCCCTGGTGGCGGGGCTGATCGGTGGGCTCAACGGCACGGTGAAACTGGCTGTCGCCGACGGTGGTCTCGGCACCGGCAACGGAGTATTCGGGGCGGCCTTGGCCCTGGTGCTTGGGCTCGTCGGTGCGGCCCTCGGCGGGCTGACTCTGACCCGCGCCCGCCGCACCGAGCTGAGCGGCTGACCGCAGCAAATACAAGCGCGCGATCGAGGCCCTGATGACCGTACACACCTCGATCATCGCAGGCGGTCGCTTCTCGTGATCTTGTATGTACAGGCAGACAGCTCTACATCAACAAGTGCGGCTGCCCTACTAATCCGACACCCACTCCAAGGCCGCGGCCAACGTCCGCCGAAAGGTGAACGCCGCGGCCGCAGCAGCAGGAGGCTGACGTGTTACACGTGATCGGCGCGGGATTCCCGCGTACCGGAACAAGATCGATGAAGGCCGCGCTGGAAAGGCTGGGATTCGGCCCCTGCTACCACATGGCCGAAATCGGGAGCAATCCCGGCCACGTCGACCGGTGGCTGCCCGCCGCCTCCGGCCTGCCGCTGGACTGGGACAGCGTGCTCGACGGCTACCGATCCACCCAGGACTGGCCGGCCAGTTTCTTCTGGCGCGAGCAGGCGGAGGTCTACCCGGACGCGAAGGTCGTCCTGACCGTCCGCGATCCGCATCGCTGGTATGTCAGCATGCAGGCTCTGATCGCCACCCGCCGGGACGTGCCGCCGGATCTGCCTGAAGCGGGGGCCGTGGTGCTCAGGACGATGGAGAGGCTCCGCCCGGTTCTCGATCTCATCGGAGAGTCCACCTTCGGCGACACCTGGGACTTCCAGCGGGGCATGCCGGACGAAGAGATCGCGGTAGCGGCGTTCCACCGTCACGTGGCCGTTGTCCAGAAGAGCCTGCCCGCGGATCGTCTCCTGGTGTTCGACGTCCGCGAGGGCTGGGAGCCGCTCTGCCGGTTCCTGGGCGTCGACGCCCCAGCCGGCGAGCCGTTCCCGCATCTCAATGACTCCGAGACCATGCAGCGCGCGCTGCAACAACTGTTGACCGATGGCAGCATCGACTCGGCTTTCATTTCCGGCACGCACGACTGAACGGCATCACCGCGATCGGTGCCCGGTTCTGGTCCTACTGGAGCACCCTGCTGTGAGGCGCGGCCGAACGGCGACAAGCGGGCAGCCCACGTACCGCAGACTGCCCAAGGCCTTGTCGACGGAGAAAGCTGTTCCTGGTGGTGACGTAGTTTGACCGCCCTCAACCACGAACCTCAGCTGGGCGGGCTGAGCGAGACGCCGTCCAGCTCCAAATGGCGACTCATGTCGAGCTCGAAGCGCCCGTACAGGTTCAGGTGGGACCAGAACAGAGCTGTCAGCCCGCGCCGGTCGGCCGGGCTCAGCCGTTTTCGCCAGGCCGGATCGCGCAGCACAATCTGGATCAGGTGCGTGTTGAGGCAGGTGATGGCGGCGGTGATCAGGTGCAGCGCCAGTGCGGAGACCTCGACGTTCTCCCGGTCATCGCCGGTCAGGTCGCCGGCCTTGCCGTAGAACAGGTCCTTGCTGGCGGAGTTGAAGTTCTCCACCACGTTCAGGCCCTCGCTGATCTCCCGCCTGAGCTCCTCATCGGCGAGATACTCACAGATGAAGATCGTCCTGACTGTGCGGCCGAGCTCTTCGAGCGCCTCGTAGTGCACGCCCCGGTTGTCGTCGAAGTCGGCCGGCAGGTCGGCCTCCGGGTTGCGCCAGATCGTGCCGCCCTCCACCCAGATCTCCCGGCGGCGGATCGCCTTGCGCAGCGCCACCAGCACGCACAGCTCGTACGGGATGCGCTCGATCCGCCCGCGTTCGTCGACCACCGCCTCCTGCCAGTCCTCGGGCACCACATGCTCGATCGTGCTGCCCGACCAGCGGTACTCGGCGAACAGCGCCGCATCGACCTTCACCTGGCCCGCCACGTAGTCCACTGCGGCCTTCGGCACGTCCTCCCGTCGCGGGAAACGACCCTCCAGCTCGAAGAACTTCAGCATCAGGGCGAATCCGAGACGGGTGGCACCGCTCTTGTTCGCCAGTAGCTCGACCTCGGCCTCGTCCAGTGTCCAGCACTCGATGAGGTCCTCCAGCTCCCAGGCTCTGCGCATCGGCCGGGATCCTCTCTCCCCCGATCGCCTGAAGATTCGCAAAGCACCCTGCTCCGCACAGATGTCGCTACGGTCCGGTACCGCCTATCCGCGACCGCTACGTACCACTCCTGAGACATTGCAGAGAGTTGCTTTGGGGCTGGTCGCGCCGACCCGAGCGGAGGGCCTGATAGGGGGGCGGCGCTTTCTCCGTAAGCTCCTGGTGTGAACGAGGACCAGGAATACATCAGGTATCGCCAGGATTCGGTGGTGCTCGCCGAGATCGGACGCTTTCTCGGTCCCCAGGTCACGCGGCTGACCGTCCGGCTGTCCCGTGAGCTGGCGCAGGCCGCGGTCGCCGCGTGGAACCGTGACGAGGAGGGCGAGGTGGGGGAGGAGACCCACGAACAGGTGCGTCTCCGCGACCGGGCGGCATCGCTGGCCCTGATCGGTCTCGCCGTGTCGGACCGCGGCGTCGCCTCGGGCGACGAGGTCGTCGTGGAACTGGACGTGACCGAGGTGGCGGCGGCCCTCCTGGCCGCCTACGACGAGGACATCATCCCATTGGAGCCACCGTCTTAGGCGGCCTTTCCGCACCATATTTCAGCGCGTCAAGTGATAGCGGGGGATATGGTTCCAATAACTAGGATAATGGCGACTTTTGGCAAATGTAATGACTGTCGGATGAGGGGGTGTTTCCGGCGGGCAGGCGGGCGCGCCGGCCGACCGGAGCGGAATGTTTAAATTAGCGTGATCAAGACATGAGTTTGTCGTGCGGCCGAAGCAGTGAATTACTCCGGCATGAATGGTGCGACAAATGGTAATCGGTCTCTCGGGTCATGCGGGGCCGCCTCGGCCGTGGCGCTCGCGTTGGCATTCGTGCTGTCCCCGGCCCTGCACGCTTCCGCCGCGATCGGTGTTTCAGGCTCATCGTGGCACTCGCCCGTGCCTCTCTACTTCAAACTCGAGGCCGTGGGGACCTCAAGCCAATCCAGCTCCAACGGGAAAAAGAACCGGAAGACGTTCGCCCTGAATGTGTGGGTGCAGAACCCCAACGACATCCCCGTGACGATCACGGGTGTCGGCCGGAGCGGGCCGGGACTGCGTCTGCTTCCCGCCAGGAACACCGCCCCTCAGACGCTTCTGCCTGAGCAGAGCCAGAGGTTCGACCTGAGATACGAGGTCACCAACTGCAGGGCGGTTCCGAAGGCGGAGTGGCCGGTGCCGGTGTTCGTGAAGCAGGAATCCGCCTCGAAGGCCGTTTATGCCCCCCTCCAGATGTCCGGCGCGGACGCGGCGGGCGAGAGCCAGGGGCAGGCCGGGCCGCCCTGGCAGAGCGTCATGGCCGCCGGGGTGTGTGACGAGTCCTTCTGACGGAACTGCGAATCACTTTCACGACCTTCGTCAGATGGAAAGATTCGCCGCCTGGCCGGAGGCGAGGCTCCGCAAGCCGATAAACCGAATGGGTGGCCGGACACGCGTCCCAGGCCGATGAAAGACGAAGGCCGACAGAGCCCGGACAGGTGACGGGCACGACAGGTCGAAAACAGGCGAGAGAAAAGTATGGGCCCGGGTCCGGAAGCCCTCCGGGGCCCGGGCCGACGACCACGAGGCCGAAGGCCCTGCCGATCTCCTCGACGTCAGGTCGGTCCCCGAGACGGCCGGTCCGGCTCTCCCGTCTCGCCTCAGACGGGGGCGGGGCTCAGCAGAGTACGGACGTCGGTGGCCTCCGGAACGCCGAGCTGCTCGAAGAGGACCAGAGCCTCCTGCCAGCAGCCGCGTGCCCGGTCGGCCTGGCCAAGCTGCCGCAGTGCGCGCCCGAGCACGGTCAGCGCCATGCCCTGGCCCCATTCCAGGCCGACCTCACGCAACACGCCCAGCGACTGCTCGGCGTGCCGGACCGCCTCGTCGGACGAGCCGATCTCGGCGTAGGTCTCCGCCAGCCGGAAGAGCGCGAGACCTTCCCACAGGCGCCGGTTGTTGTCCCGGTAGAGCGCGAGCGCCTCGGAGAGACTGGTGATCGACTCAGTCCAGAGACCGGCTCCGCGTTGCACGATGCCAAGCTGGTAAAGCGTGGAACTGGTCATGCTCATGCCGAGCTTCCTGTCGGCGGCGACGGCTCGCTCGGCGCAGGTGAGAGCCTCTGCCGTACGGTCCAGCGCGATCAGGGCCCGGGACTTGTTGCCGAGAGTGACCAGCTCGCCGTGCAGGTCGCCGACGGCGCGGAGCATGTCCAGCGCCTCGTCGTAGTAGGTCAGTGCCTGGTCGTGCTCCCGCCGCCCGTCGAGGATCGAGGCGAGCATCTGAAGTCCCTCGCCGACGAATCTCTTGTCCCCCGACCGCCTGCTGAGCTTCACCCCCGCCGAGGCCGCGGCGGATGCCTGATCGAGCCGCTGTGTGACGTAGTGGAGACGACCGAGCATGATCCACGCACGGCCCTCGCTGCGGTGCTCGCCGTACCCACGGCTCGCGTCGATCACCGTGGTGGCGGCCTTGAAGTATGACCTGGCGGAGGTGGCCTTCACGTAGGGGATCAGACCGATGGACTCCGTGAGATCTTCCATCGCATAGAGCAGGTCGGCGGTGAGCACGAGCGTGTCGCGCGGGCCTCGGGCGGACTGGTGCACGGTGGCGACCAACCCGGAGGCCTCGGCGAACAGCCAATCAACGGCCTCGGCCTGGGAGGCGAAGGACAGGCCCGGCCGGACGGTCGGTGCCAGGTGCTCCGCCACGACGCTGCCCGGGCTCGTGTTCGCGTAGACGTTGCGCGCGGTGGCCAGATAGAAGTCGGTCAGCCGGTGCAGGGCGTCTTGGCCTTCCGCGTCGCACCGGGATCGCGCGAAGACTCTGAGCAGGTCGTGATAGCGGTAGCGGCCGGGTGAGGGTGACTCCAGCAGGTTGAGGTCGACAAGAGACTCGCACAGGTCCTCGGCGTCGAACTCGTCGAGATCCAGTACGGCTGCCGCCGCCGGGAGGGAGAGGTCGGGGCCGTCGGGGAGAGCGAGGAGCCGGAACGCCCTGGCCTGGTCGTCGGCGAGCTGGTCGTAGCCGAGGGCGAACGTGGCCTCTACCGCCAGGTCTCCCACCCGCAGCTCCGCCAGACGGCGTTGCTCGTCGGCCAGCCGGTCCCGCAGCCTGGCGATGGTCCACCCGGATCGGGCAGCCAGGCGGGAGGCGGCGATCCTGATCGCCAGCGGCAGGAAACCACAGGCCCCGACGACGTCCATGGCCGCGGCGCGCTCTGCCGCGACGCGTTCCGCGCCGACGATCTTGGTGAACAGCGCCAGCCCCTCACCCGGATCGAGGACGTCCAGGTCGACGAGCCTGGCCGTTGCCAGGTCCGGCAGCTTGACGCGGCTGGTCACCACCACGGCGCAGCTGGAAACGCCGGGAAGCAGCGGGCGCACCTGAGCCGAGCCCAACGCGTTGTCGAGCAGTACGAAGATCCGCCGGTTGGCCAGCGTGCTCCGGTAGAGAGCGGCCAGCTCCTCCAGGCTCTCCGGGATCGCCGCGTCCGCCACCCCCAGCGAGCGCAGGAACGAGCCGAGCGCGAGCTCGGGCGTGACAGGGTCCGGCCCCGTGCCCCGGAGGTCGATATACAGCTGCCCGTCGGGGAACGATTCGCGGACGCGATGCCCCACGTGCACCGCGAGCGCGGTCTTGCCGATCCCGCCGATCCCCGCCACGGCCGAGATCGCCAGCGCCGCGCCGGGTGAGAGGGCCGAGGACATCTCCGCCACCAGCGCGGAGCGCCCGGTGAAGTCGGCCAGGTCAGCGGGGAGCTGGGCCGGACGCGAAACCGCCTCATCCATCGCGGGCAGGAGCGGTGCCGCCGGGGTGATCGCCGGATCGGCGGTGATGATCCGCTGATAGAGATCGGCCAGTTCAGCCGAGGGATCCACGCCGAGTTCCTCGTCCAGCAGCCGCCTGGCGTCGGTGAACACCCCGATTGCCTCCGCCTGCCTGCCGCACTTGTACAGCGCCAGCATCAGCAGCCCGCGTAACCGCTCTCGCAGCGGATAGGCCGCGCACAATCCGGTCAGCTCGGCGACCGCTTCGGCGTGCGACCCGTTCTCGACCTCTCCGGTGAGGCACCGTTCCAGTACGGCGAGCCGCAGTTCGGTCAGCCTGGTCCGCTGAGTCTCGGCATAGGGCCCTTCCAGCCCCGACAACGCCTCCCCCTGCCACAGTTCCAGCGCCTGCGCCGGTTCGTCCGCCGTACACAGATCTTCGAAGTCGGCCAGGTCGCTGGAGGACGACCGGAGCATGTAGCCGTCGCCGATCGACACGATCGCGTCACTGCCGAGGAGGGCTCTCAGCCGCGAGATGTAGGTCCTCAGCGTCCGCAGCGCGGAGCGCGGCTGTCTCTCGCCCCACAGCGCGTCGATCAGCTGCTCCCTGCCGACGACACGTCCTTCCGCCAGCACCAGCGCGGCGAGCACCAGCCGCTGCTGCGGCGACCCCAGCTTCAGCTCGTCATGCCCCCGCCATGCCCGTACCGGCCCAAGCAGGGAGAACCGTAGATCCCCTGACACGCCGATCAGCATAGGGCCAGAAGCTCACTGCCCCTCTTTGGTCTCCAGGCGGTACCCGCACGGCTCGACGTCGTCGCCGAAGGTGGGATTGAGCTCGATGCGGCCGAGGTTGGTGGCCTCGATCGGGCGGCGCAGCGTCTCCTGCGTGGCGCAGTCGTAGAACACGTAGGCACCCTCGTGCTCGCCGAGAAGCATCATGCGGTCCTCTCCGTAGATCGGCTTGT
The DNA here is from genome assembly GCF_042898655.1 of Streptosporangium sp. NPDC000396. Lineage (NCBI taxonomy): Bacteria > Bacillati > Actinomycetota > Actinomycetes > Streptosporangiales > Streptosporangiaceae > Streptosporangium > Streptosporangium sp. NPDC000396. The sequence continues at coordinate 77,298 of NZ_JBIAZA010000027.1, read as the reverse complement.
CGTCGTCGACGGCACGCACCTCGACCCACTGGTCCTGGAAACCGACCATGGTGAGCACGAAGTTGCCCTTGCCGTTCTCGTAGATGTCCAGGGCGCCGACGACCATCTGGCCGATCAGCACGAACCCCAGGCCGATGCCGGTGAGCGCGCCGGTGAGCACTTTCAGTCCCGCTCGGCCGTTCGGCCTGCCGCGCAGCAGACGGAACGGGACCAGGAAACCGAACACGGCCAGCCCCAGGGCCGTGAGCAGCATGGGCAGGCCGTTCACGTCGTAGAAGCTCAGGAATCCCCAGTAGCTGGCTCCGCACCAGAGGGCGGCCAGCGCGGCGGCGATCCAGGGCCGCTCCCTGATCCGCTGGAAGGCCCGGCCGACCCAGCCTCTGGTGATTTTGTCGGCCAGCCAGGCGAGCCCGATCAGCACGCCGATCGTTGGGAGGGCGAGCAGGAAAAGAGTGATCAGGGTGCCGACGAGCCGGCCGAAGAGGGTGGCCTGGTCGATGCCCGCCTGCTCGGGCGTGATGCCGAATATCCAGTACACACTCTGGATGCCCAGGTAGAGCAGCGCGTAGAGGGCGACGGCGATCGGAACCAGAACCGAGCCGATGCGTTCGAGAAGCTGGACGACACTGCCCCGCTCCTCCTCGGCAGGTTCGGCGTTCTCCGGTACGGCGGGCAAGACCTCGGGCGAAATCTGCTGATGAGTCATGACACGTGAGCCTGGGGTGGTTGCGTCGACACGTGGTCGACAGCCGGTAGACGACGAGAACGGAGCCGTCAACCAGGTGTCCACGCCCGCTCGCCAGGCTGCGACGGCCAGAAAAACCGTCTCAGAAGGAACGATCATCATGTGGAATCGCCTCGTGGCCGCCGGAGCCGGAGCGCTGCTGCTCGCCACCACATTGACCGCCTGCGGTGGTGCTCAGAGTTCCACCGGGGCCAGGGCCGAGGTCGAGGCCACACCGGCTGTCGCGAAGGAGACCGGAGGCAGGTTCGTGGTGGCGTACGGCGACGCCAAGGAAGAGTCCGCGATCAGCGGCAAGGAGGTCATCCAGGCGTCCAAGGTACTGGAGGGTTTCGCCGACGCCCTGAACGGGTGGCTCACGCTGCCCGAGGACATCACGCTGACGGGTGAGGAGTGCGGTCAGGTGAACGCCTTCTACTCACCTGACGAGAAGAAGATCACCTTCTGTTACGAGCTCGTCGCCGACGGCTTCGCCCGATATCGCGACGTGGCGGAGTCGGAGGAGGAGAACATCGAGCACGGCAGGGCCAACCTCGTCGACACCCTCTTCCACGAACTCGGGCACGCCGTCATCGACATCTACGACCTGCCCGCCCTGGGCAAGGAGGACGACGCGGCCGACCAGCTCTCCGCGTACCTGCTGACGAAGAGCGGTGACGACTCTCTGGGCATGCAGACGATCAACTACTACTTCCACACCTCCCAGGATCAGGATCGGGCCGACCTGCCGTTCTATGACGAGCACTCGATGGACGAGCAGCGCGCCTACAACTACATGTGCTGGATGTACGGCTCAGATCCCGATGCCTACGCGGACTGGGTCGGCGAGCAGGGCCTGCCCGAGAACAGGGCCGGGAGGTGCCCCGACGAATACAGGAAGATCGCCAACGCCTGGGAGAAGCTGCTCGCCCCCCACGTGAAGAGCTGAGGCCGGCTCCGGGCCGCCTCGTCGTAGGCGAAGTCCACGCCCGCGTCCCGGGCAGCGACGAAGGACGCTCTGAAGGTTTCCTCTCCCGGCGGCTACGCGTTCGCTCCGCGCCGCTCGGCGGATTCCAGGATGGCGACGTGCTGCTTGTACCAGTCGTAGGTGGTCTCGACACCGTGGCGCAGGTCGATGCGCGGAGCCCAGCCGAGCTTGCCGATGCGGGAGACGTCCAGCAGCTTGCACGGGGTGCCGTCAGGCTTGGTGGTGTCCCATTCCACGTCGCCCTCGTATCCCACGACCTCGGCGACGGTCTGGGCCAGTTCGCGGATGGTGAGGTCCGTGCCGGCGCCGACGTTGATCGGCTCCGGCGCGTCGTAGTGCTCCAGAAGGAGCAGGCAGGCCTGGGAGAGGTCGTCGACGTGCAAGAACTCGCGGCGGGGGGTGCCGGTGCCCCACAGCCGCACACACGCGGTGCCCCGGTGCCTGGCCTCGTGGAAGCGGCGGATGAGGGCGGGCAGCACGTGCGAGGTGAGGGGGTCGAAGTTGTCACCGGGTCCGTACAGGTTGCAGGGCATCGCGGAGATGTACGGCAGGCCGTACTGGCGGCGCAGCGCCTGGACATGAGTGATACCAGCGATCTTGGCGATGGCGTAGGCGTCGTTGGTGGGCTCCAGGGGGCCGGTGAGCAGTGCGTCCTCGCGGATCGGCTGGGGTGTGAACTTGGGGTAGATGCAGCTCGAACCCAGAAGGAGCAGGCGTTCCACCCCGTGTTCGGCGGCGGCGTCGAGGACGTTCACCTGGATTCGCACGTTGTCCGAGAGGAACTGTGCCGGGTATGTCGCGTTGGCGATGATGCCGCCGACCTTCGCCGCGGCGAGGATGACCACCTGAGGTCGTTCCGCCGCGAAGAAACGCTCCACCGCCGCCCGGTCGCGCAGGTCCAGTTCGCTCGAATCACGCCCGACCGGATCGGTGAAGCCCGCGGCGAGCAGGTGGCGCCACAGCGCCGAGCCAACGAGGCCACGGTGGCCGGCCACGTACACCTTGGCCGAGCGGTCCAGTCGCATCTGCTCCATCACCCACCGGCGGCAACGGAAGCCGACGTCGCCGGTGCCCTTTCTTCGCATGTCGGCCGGTGCACGTTCACCGGGAGCAGGCGAATACTACGACGGCCCGGCCGCCCGGATCGGGAAACCGGGTTTCGTGTCGCGCTTCATTGAAAAGGGATTTCGCCTGCGGCCGGTGCGGGAGAAAAGCTCATTTACCCTTGGCTTTCCTCCGTTTTCGGCCATGGGCGGCCGGTGAAAAACAGAGGCCTCCACGGAAACCGGAGACCATCGGTGCCGGTTGTATGTCGCTATGTGTTTTTTCCGTCGCCGCTCACGCGCTCGAATCTAAAGAATTCCGTTTCAGGGCGTAGAGCCTCCACCGCGCCCGGTGCCGTTCCGAGTAGCTTCTTGCCCGGTGTCGGCCCAGGGAAGGGATGCTGGCGTGAAAACGGCTCTGATCACCGGGGTGACCGGACAGGACGGGTCCTACCTTGCTGAGCTGCTGTTGGCCAAGGGGTACGTGGTGCACGGGGTGGTGCGCCGGACCTCGACGTTCAACACGCATCGGATCGATCACCTGTACCGCGATCCGCACGATACGGACACCCGGTTCTTCCTGCATCACGGCGACCTGTCGGACGCGTCGCGGATGCTGGCGCTGGTGGAGAAGACCGCCCCGGACGAGGTCTACCACCTGGCCGCCCAGTCTCACGTGCGGGTCTCCTTCGAGGAACCGGCGTTCACCGGCGAGGTCACCGGCATGGGGGCGATGCGGATGCTGGAGGCGATCCGGCTCACCGGGCTGGAGTGCCGGTTCTACCACGCGTCCAGCTCGGAGATGTTCGGCTCCTCCGCGCCGCCGCAGCACGAGGGGACCGTGTTCCAGCCGCGCTCGCCGTACGGGGCCGCCAAGCTCTACGCCCACTGGATGACCCGCAACTACCGTGAGGCGTACGGGATGTTCGCCGTCAACGGCATCCTCTTCAACCACGAGTCGCCGCGTCGCGGTGAGACGTTCGTGACGCGGAAGATCGCAAGGGCCGCCGCCCATATCAAGGCCGGCCTGCAGGACTGTCTGTACCTGGGGAACCTGGAGGCGGTCCGGGACTGGGGGTACGCCCCGGAGTACGTGGAGGCGATGTGGCTGATGCTCCAGCAGGACACGCCTGACGACTACGTCATCGCCACGGGTACGGCCTACACGGTCCGTGACTTCGCCAAGCTGGCCTTCGACCGGGTCGGCCTGGACTGGGCCGACTACGTTCGCCATGATTCCCGCTACGAGCGGCCCGCCGAGGTGGACGCGTTGATCGGCGACGCGTCCAAGGCGAGAAGCGTGCTCAGCTGGAAGCCGTCGGTCCTCGTCCCGGAACTCGCCGCCATCATGGTCGACGCCGAGTCGCGGGCGCTCGCCGGGCAGGGATCGTGAGCCGGGCGGTTGAAAGCCGAACAGTGAATACGAAGCAATCATCACCGGAATCGGCCGAGCCGTTTGTGGTGCCTCTGTCCGACCATGCGCGGCCCGAATGCGTGGCAAGTCTGGCCACCGCCGACAAACGTTTTCCCCAACGCATGGCACGCCTTCACCGGAGCCTTGTCGAAACCGGGTTCGCCGGGGATTTCCTCGCCTGGACGCCCGGCAGGTTTCCCGACGGCTGCCCCTCCCATCGGGAGGTGCCGTTCGCGTTCAAACCGTTCTGCTTCGTCCAGGCCCGGCGAGAGCACCGGCTGGTGCTGTGGATGGACTCGTCCTGCGTCGCCGTGCGACCGCTCGACTCGCTGTTCCGGTGCATAGCCGCTGACGGATACCTGCTGTTCGGGAACGGCCGGCACAAGGTCGGTGAATGGGCCGGTGACCTCGCCCTGGAGTACTTCGGGATGGGCCGCGAGGAGGCGATGAAGGCCGACGAGGTGCACGCGGCGGTGATCGGCCTCGATCTCGGCAGCCCGATCGCCAACGAGTTCCTTGACCTGTGGCACGCCGCCGCCCGCGATGAGCTGGCATTTCGCGGTGTCAAAGAGCCGCTGGACACCCAGGACGACTACAACGCCGTGAAGTGGAACCACGATGGACGGGTCTCCGCGGACCCCCGCGTCCGGGGCCACCGCCATGACCAGACCGTCGCGGGCATTCTCGCGAACCGTCTCGGCATGACGTTGAGGCGGAGCGGTCTGCAGGCCTATCCCCGTGAAGGCGTGTCGGAGGTCCAGGAAGAAACACTGATCATGATCGACCGGTACGAGGTCAACCCTTGTCCGGCTGATCTGAGCCCGATCCTTGGATCAGAAGGATGAACTCGTGACTCCTCCGCTCCCTGAAGAGAGCAGCTTCTCGCTTCCCTCGGCTGAGGTCGGCGACGGCCAAGCCCTGACCGCTTCGGACAAAGAGACCATGACAGGGGAGCGATTCCCCCGCCGGGTGAACCCGGCGGTCCCCTCACTGGACATGATGGACGACCAGCTGAGTCTGGCGGATTCAGCCACGCTGGAACACCTCATTGTGGTCCCCCGGGGCGGACTCGGTAACGCCCTGCGGGCGGTCGCCGCGGCCAGGCGGCTCTGCTCCCTGACCGGCGCGAAGCTCACGGTGGTCTGGGAGTTCGGAAACTACGAGGCGTTGATCGCTCCCGATCCCGGGACGGAGGTGTTCGACCGGCTTCCCTCCCACGTGGCCTCCCTGCGGCACATCAGGTTGCGGAGGATGTCCGAGGGGGGCAACAACGGGAACCGGCGGGTTCCGATTCGCGAGGACCGCGCCCTCATCGTGGAGTCGTGGTTCTGGTTCTGCGCGGTGGAGGAACCTCTGGTCTCCGAAAGGGAGGCCCTCACGGACTGGTTGCCGCGACCGGCCGAGGTGATCCAGGACAGGGTACGGGAGTTCGCCGAGGCCAACTTCAGACGCACCGTGGGCATGCACATCCGGCAGGGGGACAACGACAGGAAGCTGGTCGTCACACCGATCGAGGCCTTCCTGCGGGAGGCCGAGCGCGTCGTCGCCGAGGATCGCAGCATCTTTCTCGCCACCGACAGCGAGGAGACGGAAAAGATGATGCGCGCCCGGTTCGGTGAGCGCATCATCGTCTTTCCCAAGAAGTGGGACCTGCCCTACCGGTGGCCGCGGCTGAACGCCAACGGTGAGAAGCTGTCCCCTCACCTGCTGGAGAAGCAGTTCGCCGTCGACGCCGCGGAATCCTCCCCTGACTTCGTCGACACGGAACTTCTCGCCGCCGGTAGCGAACTCGTTCCCGACTTCGTGGACATGCAGCTCCTCGCTGCCTGCGACTACGTCATCGGCTCGAAGATGTCGAGCTACAGCCAGATGGCGGCCCGCTACAACGGTTCAGCGCACTGCGTGCTGTTGCCCGCGCCGCCCCCGCACCCCGTCTGGGGAAAGGCCCTTGAGCCCCCGGGAAAGATGCGGAACCGGGTCGCCATGATGGTCAAACCCGGGAGCGACCGGAACGGCCGGCCGCGCATCCGGCGCAACGACTACGCCGCGCTCGCGGTCCCCGAACTCGGGCAGTGGACGCCGAAGCTCACGGTGTCCGTGGTGATCCCCGCATACGGCAACCAGGAGAAGCTCGACCTCACGCTGGCGGGCCTGGCGGCGCAGAGCTATCCGAGCCACCTGATGCAGGTCGTGGTCGTCGACGACGGGAGCAGCACGCCGCTGCGGCTTCCCGAGGTCGTCCCGGAGCACACCCGGATCATCTCCAGCGCCCCGGACGGCTGGGGAGCCGGGCACGCCATGCGTGCCGGTGTCGAGGCGGCGGACGGTGACGTGATCCACAGGCTTGACTCCGACATGCTCGTCTACCGCGAGCACATCGAGGCGAACATGCGGTGGCACCATCTGACCGACTATCTCGTCGTGATTGGCTACAAGCGTTTCGTCGACTTCGTTCCGGGGCGGCATTCGCTGGGGAACGTCCGTGACGCCATCGCGAGCGGCGAGGCGGACACGCTCTTCGACCTCGAAAACAGCCACCCCAGCTGGATCGAGAAGGTCATCGACGAAACCGACGGCCTGCGTACGGCGGGCTGGCGTGCCTACCAGATCGGGACGGGGCAGACCATTTCCCTCACTCGCCGCCTCTACGAGGAGTGCGGAGGGGTCGACAGCGCGCTGGTCCGCGGCCAGGACACGGAGTTCAGCTACCGGGCGGCGCAGGCGGGCGCCGTCTTCGTGCCCGAGCCCGAGGCGCGCGCGTTCCATCTGGGGCTCACCGAGATGATGACCCGGCACACCGAAGGAATGCGATTCCGGGAGCCGTATCTCAGCAACCGCGTGCCCCTGCGGCGTACCTGGAGAGAAGCGGCGGGGCGTCAGTGGCTCGTCCCCTACGTCGACGTCATCGTCGACGTGAGCGGGGCGTCGTACGAGAAGGGGCGTGCCACCGTGGCGGGCGCGCTGGCGAGCAGCCTGGTGGACGTGCGGGTCACGCTTGTCGGGCCGTGGTCCGAGGCGACAGGCGACCGCCGCTCGCCGCTCGACGATCCTCTTCTCGATCTCAGGCTGATTCGCGAGGCCTTCATGCACGACGGGCGGGTGAGGCTCGCCGAGTCGGTGCCGCCCACGTCCGAGCCCGTTCCGTTCCGCTTCGACTGCCCGGCCGGATGGGTGCTCACGGCGGACGCGCTGCACAAACTCATCAATCTCGCCAACAACAAGTGCTACGGCATGATCTCGCTGGCTCTTCCCGAGGGCTCCGAATCCGGGAAGCCCGGACGGCGCATCGGGCGTTTCGAACGGACCGCGGCGGTCGCCCGTGCTCTCCGGTTGCGTCAGGAAGGCGAGGGCCTGGAGGAAGTCGTCGACGAGATCTTCGGAGTCCACCGGATCGACGGCACCGCGTGGGCGCTGACCCGGGCCGTCGACAAGCCCAAGCGGGGCGCGGTGCCCCCGCTGAGAGAGGAGCGGACCCGGGCGTACAAGGCTGAGGCGACGCGGTGGCGCAAGGAGTCCGTGCGGTGGGAGAAGGAGGTCGCCCGGCTGAGGCGTGAGCTTCAGGAGCCCCTGGGCAAGAAGCTGTTCAAGGCCGCGCGGAAGAGGCTTGTCCGCCGGTAGGGCGCTCGCGGTTCACCGATGCCCGCCGAGGGATGCCCGCCGAGGCGCGGGGAGGGTTCGCCTAGTCCTTGTGCCGCTGGTAGTAGCGCGCGACGCGGACGCGGTTACCGCACAGGGCGGGTGAGCACCAGCGGCGGCGGGGGTGGGCCGGCAGGAACAGCATGTGGCAGTCGGGGCCCTCGCAGCCGCGGACCTTGGTGACGGCCGAGCCGGTGAGCAGGTCGACGGCGGCCTCGGCGAGCTCGGCGAGAAACCGGGCGCGGGCGTCCCCGGCCCTGCGCACGGTCGCGGTCGGCGCGGTGCCGTCCCAGCCGAGTTCCCGGTACGGCGGAGCAGCGCGCTGGGCCTCGTTGAGCGCCCGCACCGCGGCCTCGGGCGGAGCCGTGCCGTGCCGTGCGTGCTCGACGGCTTCGGCGATGTGGCCCCGGAGAACTCGCACCGCCGCCAGATCGGCCGCGTCGATCGTGTCCATCGGAGACAGGCGCTCGCTCTGGACGGACAGCCACTCGCGGAACATGTCGGGTGAGTCGAGCAGGTCGATCTCGCCGTCGGGCGTGTGCGCCCGGGTGTTGAGCAGATCCAGGGCGAGGGGCTCACCGGTCAACGGAACCATGTTTCTAATGCTACATCATCTATTCAATGCATTAGATTGATAGGAGGGATCTTTTCCTGTCTCTTCCCGGCTCTCCTCGGCCGCCGATCGCGTGTTCGGCCGGTCACCGTGCCGTCCGTCCGGGGATCGCAGAAGCCGACCCGATGAGATTCGGGCAGACTTTCGCGGCGCGTCAAGGGATTTCCCGTTCTCGCGTGCCTTCAGGACGAAGACGGTGGCGAGGATGACCGCACCACCGGAGAGCTGGCCGAGGGTGAGCCGCTCGCCGTACACCAGCGCGGTCGAGGCGACGGTGACCGCCGGTTCGGCGCAGGAGAGGATGGCCGCCGTCGAGGCGCCCACCTCCCGCACACCGGCGAACGTGCAGATGACGGGGACGACCGTGGAGATCAGGGCGAGCATCGCCATCCACGGCCAGCCGACCGGCTGGGCGGGCGGGCGCAGGGAGCCGGTCATCAGGGCGGCGACGGCGATGCTCACGGCCGCGCCGGTGCACACCAGCGCCGACAGCAGGTACAGGTCGAGGTCGCGCGGCAGGCCGTCGGCGACGGTCAGGTAGATCGCGTAGACACCGGCCGCGCCCAGGCCCAGCAGCACACCGCCGGCCGCGCCGGGCCCTCCGGCGCCGCCGGTGCCCAGCAGAAGCAGCAGGCCGGACACCGAGCAGGCGAGGGCCGCCACCCTGCGCCGGTCGAGCGACTCGCGGCGCAGCGCGACCGCGATCCCGGTGACCAGCGCCGGATAGGCGTACAGGAGCAGCGAGACCAGCGAGGCGTTGATCCGGGTCAGCGCGCCGAAGTAGAACGCCGCCTGGCAGGCGTAACCGACGGCGCCGAGGGCGAGGCAGACCGTCAGCGTCCGCCGCGCGGGGAAGGCGGGACGCCGCCAGGCCACCAGAGCCCAGAAGAACACGGCGGCGAGGACGAACCGCACGGTCAGCATCGTCGGCATGCCGGCCCCGGCCCGGTAGGACTCCTTGGCGTAGATCGCGGCCGTGCCGAAACCCGAGGCCGCGGTGAGGCAGAGTACGGCGCCCAGCAGAAAGCGGGATCGCGGCGGCGCGGCGGTCGTCGTCATGGGGACAACCGTAAAAAGGGGGTGATCTATCGAGGTAGCCTTGCCTTCCTTGAGAATCCGAAGGAGATTCCTTGGTCTCGCTTCACCAGCTGCGCTGTTTCCTGGCCACTCTCGATCGCGGGTCGTTCACCGCGGCCGCCGCCGAGCTCGGCTACGCCCAGCCGTCGGTCTCCGAGCAGGTGCGCCTGCTGGAACGGCACCTTGACGCCCCGCTGTTCCGGAGGGCCGGTCGCGGCCTGGTGCCCACCGAGGCCGCGCGGGCGCTGTACCCGCACGCGGTCGCGGCCCTGACGGCTGTGGGCGAGGGAGTGAGGGCCGTCTCCTCGGTGAGAGGAATGCTGACCGGCACCGTTCGCTTCGGCGTCTTCAACACCGCGCACTACTACCTCGGCGCGGAGCTCGTAGCCGACGTGCTGGAACGGTATCCGGGCATCCGGATCGAGCTGATCGGGCAGAACTCGGCGGACAACATCGAGCAGCTCCGCCGCGGCGTCCTGGAGGCGGCTCTCATCGCGAGGCCGCTCGAGGGCGACGACATGTCCGTCAGCATGGTGATGCGCGACGAACTGGTCTACGTCAGCGCCGAACCGGATCGGCTGCGCGAACCGGTCACTCCGGCGGCGCTGGCCGCGGCCCCGCTCGTCCTGCCGGACGTGAGCTGGCGCGAGGAAGACTCGACCCGGCGCCAGCTCGCCCACAGCGTCGAGGCGGCCGGGCACGTGTTGCTGCCGCGCGTGGAGGTGGAGAACGTGGAGACGGCGCTGGAGGTCGCCGCCCGGGGGCTGGCCGACACGGTCGTGTGGCGCGGCGTCCTGCACCGGATGGCGGACCGGCTTCCGGCGACCCTGGGCTGGGTGCCGCTGCGGCCCCCGCTGTACGAAAGGTTCGCGATCGCCCACCGCCCCGTCGCCGAGCTCTCACCCGCGACGCGAGCGGTGGTGGAGCTCGCCACCGTCCGGATGCGCCGCCTGGACGCCGCCGTGCGCCTGGCCGACCGGTGGGGGCCGCCGGCCAAGGACCGCTAGCGGCCTCCGGCCGAGTCATGCTGTGGCCGGAGGGACGGCCGTCTCTCCATGATCCGAACTCGGCTTGGCGGTGCCGTCTGAGGTTGCTTCGGTTTTGGTGTATTCGGTTTTGGTGTAGAGGACCTCGCGGGCCTGTTCCGCGGCGCGGATGAGGCTCTCGCCGACGAAGTCGAGGTAGCGGGCGACGCTCTCGAGGCGGATGGCGGCCGGGGTGTCGCGGCCGAGGATGCCGACGCCCTGCCGGGCGAGGTCGACGACCTGGGCGAGGGATCGGCCGCTGGCGATCGTCGACTGGTGCCAGAGGTCGTCGTCGACGGCGTAGCGCTCGCGGCGGCGTTCGTCGCGTTCCCGGCGGACGAGCTCCTGGCTTTCCAGGTAGGTGATCGCTTTGGAGATGGACGCAGGGCTGACCTGGAGGCGCTGGACGAGTTCGGAGGCGGTGAGGTAGCCCGCGTCGGTGGTGTAGAGGCAGGCCAGCACCCGGGCCATCATCTTGGGCGTGCCCCCTTGCATGAGGACGGTGGTCCACATCTCCTCGTACTCGCGCACGGCTTCGGCGTCGCGTCCGTAGGGCTGCGGGGACGCCTGCGCCCCCCGGGGCGCGGCCTGCCTGCGCCGGTGGGTGCGCTGCTGGGTGGCGCGGTGGGCCAACTCGGCGCGGTAGCCGGTGGGGCCGCCGTTCCGCGACACCTCACGCGTGATCGTGGAGGTCGGACGGTCGAGACGGCGGGCGATCTCGGCGTAGGCCAGGCCGTCGGCCAGTCCCACCGCGATCTGCTGACGCTCCTGCTGGGTGAGCCTGCCTCCCGGCATCACGACCCCCTTCATGCCCCACGGGTGCTCCATGGCGCTGCTCGGTGTTCCCTGACGCCTCCAGCATAGCGTTCAGCTTCAATGCATTGCAACGATCGAGCGATCATCATTGCGTTAACTTCGAAGACCATTGCAACAGTTTTCTGGTATCTACCTGCATGAATGTCGATTATGCGCAACGCATGTGTTGCGGTGTTTTGGAAAGCAACGTAGCGTTTCCGATGTCAGAAACAACGAACGAGCACCGGAGAACACCATGCAGACCTTCCCCGCCCCCGCCCCGATCACCGCCGTCCTGGACATCCCCGCCGGACGCGTCCAGGTCATCGCCGCCGACCGCACCGACACCACCGTCGAGATCCGGCCCGCGAACGCCTCGAAGAGCCGCGACGTGAAGGCGGCGGAGCAGACCACGGTCGAATACGCCGACGGCGTCCTGCGGATCGAGAACGCCGCGGCGAAGAACCAGTACTTCGGCCCGTCTGGATCCATCGAGGTGACGGTCCAGCTGCCCGCCGGCTCCCACATCGAGGCCAAGACCGCCAGCACCGAACTCCGGGCCGTCGGACGCCTGGGCGACGTCGCCTTCGAAGGCGCCTACCGCCAGATCAAGATCGACGAGGCCGCGAGCGTCCGCCTCACCGCGACCGACGGCGACGTCGAGGTCGGCCGACTCAACGGCCCCGCGGAGATCAGCACCGCACGGGGCGACATCCGGATCACCGAGGCCGCGCGCGGCACGGTCGTGCTCCGCACCCAGTCCGGCAACATCTCGATCGCCGCCGCCGCCGGCGTCTCGGCCGCCCTGGACGCCGGCACCAGCTACGGCCGCGTCAGCAACGCCCTCAAGAACGACGGCACCGCCGAACTCGACATCCGCGCCACCACCTCCAACGGCGACATCACCGCCCGCAGCCTCTAGAGCTGACGGCACGACGGCGGACCGTCATGACGGCATGCCGTCGTCGCCGGCGCGGGGTGGTAACCAGCGAACGCCGTCCAAGCAGACGCCCAGACCCGCCAGGGCCGGCCCAGCCCCGCCATGGCCGAGATGGCCCGCAAGATCGAACACTGTGTGTAAGGAGATTCACGATGGAAACCGGCGACAGCGGCTTCTCCGCAACGGGACTGCGCAGACTGCGTGAGGTGCTGGCACGGCATGTCGATTCCGGGAAGATTCCCGGGCTCGTCGCCCTGGTCGGCCGGGGCGGTGAGACGCACGTCGAAGCGATCGGGACGATGCGCCACGACGGTGGCGCGCCGATGCGCCGGGACACGATCTTCCGGATGGCCTCGACGACCAAGCCGGTCGCGATGGCGGCGGCGATGGTCCTGCTGGATGAGTGCCGTCTGCGGCTGGATGACCTGGTCCAGGAGTGGCTGCCGGAGCTGGCCGACCGTCGGGTGCTGAAGCGGATCGACGGCCCGCTGGACGACACCGTGCCGGCGCGGCGGCCGATCACCGTACGGGACCTGCTGACCTCCACGTTCGGGATCGGCATGGACATGACGTCGCTGGGCACTCCGATCATGAACGAGATCTTCGAGCAGGGGCTCACGCCCAATCTGCCCGAGCCGATGCCCGAGCCGGATGAGTGGATGCGCCGCCTGGGCACGCTGCCGCTGATGTACCAGCCCGGAGAGCGGTGGCAGTACCACATCAGCCACGATCTGCTCGGCGTGCTGGTGGCCCGGGTCACCGGCCAGTCGTTCGAGACGTTCCTGCGCGAACGCATCTTCGATCCGCTGGGCATGAAGGACACCGCCTTCCACGTGCCCGCCGACAAGATCGATCGGATGCCGACCCTGTATGCCCCTGACCCGCAGACCGGCGAGTTCCTCGTGTGGGACGAGGCCAAGGGGGGACGGTGGAGCCGGCCTCCGGCGTTCCAGGGCGGCGGCGGCGGGCTGGTCTCCACCGTCGATGACTATCACGCCTACTTCCGGATGCTGCTCAATGGCGGGATGCACGGGAGCGAACGGATCCTGTCCCGGCCCGCGGTCGAGCTGATGACCACCAACCGCCTGACGCCCGAGCAGAACGCCGCCCGCGACGCCATGGCCCGCGACAACGTCCACATCTCCTTCGGCCAGGGGCAGCACGGCGGCTGGGGCTTCGGGATGGCGGTGCGCACCTACCGCGGCGACTACGCGCCCATCGGCCAGTTCGGCTGGGACGGCGGAAGCGGCACCTCGACCTACGCCGACCCGGCCAACCGGCTCACCGGAATCCTGCTCACCCAGGTCGGGGCGTCCGCTCCGAATTCGGCGCGGGTTTTCCACGACTTCTGGACCACGCTCTACCAGGCGATCGACGACTGACATCGAGCCCGCGCCCCGTACGTCCGCGCCCGGTAGGCCCGCCCGCAACCCACGGCGCCCAACGGTCAGCCCCCGGCGGCCGAACCGTCGACGACGGCCGGGCGGTCGCGGCTCGTACCAGGCTTCGAACTTGAGCACCAGGTCGTCGCCGATGGACTCGTGGTCCTGGCCACAGGTTCCTCAACCCCGGATGGGATATGCCTGACATATTTTTCTGCCCCGGAGCGGACCCCGTCGATCGGAATGTTCTGACGCTCGTTCTGCGGGTCGACCCGCAGGGCACTCCGGCCGAGCGCGCGGTCTACGCGCTGGGCATGAGCGCTTACGAGGGCGATCGCGTCTTCTACGTGTTGCCGACCGATGCGTGGGCGGAGCGGCGTCTGGAGGGCGACACGCTCACCGTGGACATCATGACGTACACGTCCTGGCTCGGGGAACTGGTCGCCGGTGTCGCCGATCCGGCCGACTTCGACCCGCTCCCCGGCCCGAACCCCGGAGAGTGCGTCCTCCTGAGACGGAGCGCGACGGTCGACCCGGTCGAGTACGCGCGCGCCGACGGCGCCACGCTGGTCTTCGGGGCACCGGCCGACATGCCCGTCGAGCAGGTCATCGCCGCGATGTACGCCGAGGAGGACTGGCCGATAATTCTCGGCCCTCGCCGCGATCAGCCGATCGAGTCGTCGAACCAGCCGATCGAGCCGCCGACGGTCTGATCCGGCCCGGCCTCAGCCGCCGGTGGCGGTACGGGACGTGGCCCGTACCGCCAGAACCGGCACCGGCACCGGCACCGGGAAAGGTTACGAACCCTTGGCCGCGATGAAGAGGAAGTTGCGGGGGAAGCCCATGACGTCCCTGGGCAGCGGGGGATCCCACGGCCATCGGCCGTAGGAGGCGCCCTCCTCTCCCGGGGTCTTCAGCTCGGTCACCCGCCAGCCGCACTCGGCGAGGAACTCCTCGGGCTCGTCGGTACCGAACAGCCACGGGCAGCCGTCCTCGGTCAGCTTGCGCAGGCCCTCCCGCGAGAACTCACTGATCATCGACTGGTGGCTGAGCAGGTCCCCGGCGAGCACGCTCCCCGGTGCGGAGAGCTCCGCGACCCGCTTCACCAGCAGGCGGGCATCGGTCTCGGGCATGTAGAACAGCAGTCCCTCGGCCACCCACAGCGTCGGCTCCGCCGGATCCCAGTCGGCGGCCCGCAGGGCCTCCGGCCAGGCGCCGGTCAGGTCGGCGCCGACGGGCCGCCGGTCGCAGCCGTGCCGGGCGCCGAGCTCGGCGAGTTTCTTGTCCTTCCAGTCGAGCAGATCGGCCTGGTCGACCTCGTGGAGAACGGTCCCGGGCCGCCACGGCAGCCGCACCGAGCGGGTGTCCAGGCCCGCCGCCAGCAGCACGACCTGCCGGAAGCCGGAGGACCTGGAGATCACGTCGTCCAGGTACCGGGTCCGGACGGCGATGAACTCGCCGACCCCCGGGTTGTCGTACCGCTCGAAGAGGGCCGTGCCCTCCTGCCCGGCGAGTTCCTCGGCCAGGTCGTCGGTGAAGATCGCGTCATCGCGTCGCGACTCCTTCGCCCTGGCGGCCGCGGTCCAGCGGGCCGTGGCGGAAACAGCGTGCATGTCAGCTCCTTGGGCTGGGACGGGGTCAACGACGGGAGCCGGGACTCTGCACCTGCTGGAGCAGCCGCCGCATCTGTTCCGGGATCCGTGCCGGGACCATGTGACCGTTCTCGTCGGGACGTACGCAGGCGATTCGCTGCTCCCCGGTGGCCACCAGCTCCTCTCCTCCACCCGGCAGCTGGCGCCAGTACTCGTAGGTCATCACGGACTGGGTCTGGCCCAGCTCCCCCTGGCGCATCCTGATGACCACCTCGTCGAAGACCGCGAGCTCCCGGAGGTAGTCGCAGCGGCAGCTCACGGTCAGCAGGCGGACCCCGTCGGCGAAACCGGCCACCACGTCGGGGACGAAGTCCCGCAGGAACATCTCCCGCGCCCGGCCCTGCCAGCGGATGTAGTTGACATAGTTGACGTTGCCGAGCAGGTCGGTGTCCTCGATGCCCACGACGTGCCGGTACTCGTAAGCGTCCCCGCTCACCGGAGCTCACCCGCCTTGCCCGCGTCCGGGTCGGTGGCGGCCAGGATCGCGAGCACGACGGGGGCGCTGACCCCGCGCAGCCTGGTGGACATCGTCAGGATCCGGTGACCGCCGGAGACGAGTCCCACCCAGCCACCCTCCGCGGCCGAGTCGAAGGTGATGGCGACATCGACGGGCCATCCGGCCTTGACCGTGCACTCGGCGGCGGCCCAGACCCGCGTGGCCGCGGTGTCGAAGTCCTCTCCGGTCTCGTCCGCGATGGTCTCGGCCAGCGCGAGCCGGTCGGCGCCGAGGAGGCTCGACCAGGTCTCCCTGGTTCTGGCCGTGACCGTCTCCAGGTCGCACCCCGGAGTGGTCGTGGCCATGGTGACGCCGGCGGAGTGCGCGACGGAGACGGTCTCGCCGCCCGCCACCTCGGGCTTGCCGTCGGGACGCCAGGAGACCTTGGCGTCGGCGCCGAGCAGCCGCCGGATGGCCAGCTCGCTCGCCTGCCGCCGCTCCAGCCCCTCGCCGTCCAGGTCGAGGATGACGCGGCCGGCCAGTTCCTGCTCGATGAAGACGTGCTCCAGGTAGGAGCTCAGCAGTACGGGCACCCACTCGGCGGGAACCGCGTACTTGCTGACCAGCTGCGTCCGGAAACCCTGCCAGGTCTCGACGACGCCGCCCTCCCGGTCGGTGACCTCGATGTCCCAGCACTTGTCGTCGAAGCGGTGCCGGATGTAGACGTCGGTCGCCATGGCGCCGGTGGACGGGCCGGGCACCAGGCGTTCCACGCTCAGGGGGATGGCGAGCACGGTCGGCCCGCAGGTCTGCATCGGCTGCATGTAGGCGTCCCTGGCGGCCGGGTCGCCGAGCAGCAGCCGGTCGGGGAGATATCGTCCGAACCAGGAGGCGTCCGTGCCGGCCAGCAGCCGTCCCGTCACGTGCTGGGCGCCCGTGCGGTGGATGCTCTCGACGAGCTTGAACCTCGGGCCGTGGAAGAGCATCGGCCCGTAGAGGTCGGTCGCGGGCTCGAACGCCAGCGGCGGCAGCGCCACGTCGTCGGGCCGGGTGAGCCCGAGCGTCTCGGGTTCGGCACCGGAGAAGTCGCAGACCGCCCGGTAGTGGTCGATCTGGAACTTGGTCGCGCTCGTGCGGACCGCGGTGGTGACCAGGCCGGGCCCGGTGCGCAGCGCGGCCACCCGGATCGTCACCGGGGTGTCCTCGGCGACGACGATGGCCCTGAGGAACTCGATGTTCGAAAGGACGGGCACGGTCGCGGTGCCGAGCAGACCGGCAGCGGCCTGAGCCATGATCTCCATGCCGACCGTTCCGGGAAGCACGGCGCCCTCCCCGCCGCCGAAGACGTGCTCGGCGAGATAGGGGTCGCTGGCCCAGCCGACCTCGGAGTCGGCGACCAGTTCGATGCCCGGGTAGTACACGCGTGGCTGCTCCAGGAAGCGGAGCAGTGGCAGCTCGCCGGTCCCCTCGGAACCGGCGCCGAAGGTCACCGTCGGCATTTCCCCGAACCGGCCGGTGACCACGGTGACGACGGGCGCGCCGGGGTCGGCGATCAGGTCGCGGAGCATCGCCATGCCCTGGTCGGGGGTGATGGTGGTGACGCCCACGCGGGCGAGGTTCTCCACCGAGCCGAGCCGCTCGCCCATGCCGACACCCGACCACAGGGACCACTCCACGGCTCTGCAACGGCAGTGCGGCAGCTCCCGCGCGAGCCGTTCCACGAGGTCGCTCTGCCACTCGTTGGCGACGGCGTAGTGCGCCTCGCCTCGCAGACCGGCCCGTCCGGTGATGCTGCCGAAGGTGACGAGCAACCGCAGCGCGCCGGTGTCGACGGCGGCCAGCACCGCTTCGAGCCCGGTGACCTTGGGGTCGATCGTGTTGGCGTAGTCGTCGTCGGTGAGCTCGCCGAGCAGCTTGGGCACGTTGCCGCCGGCTCCGTAGAGGACACCGGTGACCCGGCCGAGCTCGCGCTCGATCTCGGCGACCGTCTCGGCGACCTTGGCCCGGTCGGTGACGTCGACGCGCAGGTAGCGGGCGGTCACCCCGGCGGCCGTCATCCGCGCCAGGTTGGCGGCCAGTTCGTCGTCCCGCGCCGGGTCGGAGCGGCCCAGCAGGGCCAGTCGCGTACCCGTCTCCCTGGCCAGGTTCAGCGCGCACTCGGCGGTGATGCCCTTGCCGCCGCCGGCGACGAGCAGCACGTCGTCCGGGCCGAGCGGAAGCTCGGCGCCGTCGAGTTCCACCGGAGCCAGGACGGGCTCCCTGCGGGCGCCGTCGGCGTCGTAGACGACCTCCCTGAAGCGGTCGGTCGCGGTGACCTCCGTGGTGACCCGCGCGGGAGCCCCGGCGGCGTCGGCGGGGGTGCCGAGGGGGAGGGTCACGACGGTGGTGGCGACCCAGGGTGCCTCCAGGTGCAGGGTCTTGGCGAACCCGGCCCCTCCCGGGTCTTCCTGGACGACCGCGCAGCGGACCACGTCCTTGCCCGCCAGAACCGCCTCGGCGGCGGAGCGCAGTACGGCCAGCCGCTCGGCGCGGGGCTCCGAGGGGAGCATGACCAGTACTCCGGTGCCGGTCTCCGCCTCCTCAAGCGCGGCCCGTACGGCGTCGGCGGCGGGGTGCTCACCGATGACCTGCCAGGCGCCCGGGACACGCGGAGCCGTACGGCCCGCGGGGGCGCTCTCCCGCCGGTCGACGGCGAAGGCGTGCACCCAGGTGGCGATGCCGGGAGGCACGATCCGGGCGGCGGCCGTCTCGGCGTCCTCGGCCGGTGCCTCGCCGGTCGCGACGAGCTGCTCCAGCGTCTCGGCGACCTGGCCCAGCGTCGCGGTGGCGTACCCGGTGGGCGCGGCGGGCGAGGACAGCCCGAGACGGCGCATGGCCTCGCCGACGATCTCGCCCACCACGATCGAGCTGAGATGCAGGTCGTCGAGGAACTTGCTGTCGGCCTGCACCGCCTCCAGCGGGAACTCCGCGTGGGCGGCGACCAGCCCGCGCAGCAGGAGCAGCGGGTCGTCGACGGGCTCGTCGTCCAGGGACGCGGTGGACGGCGCGGCGGATCCGGCCGGGGACGCGGCGGCGCTGACGAGCAGGGCGGCGTCGACCTCGGGCACGACCTCGCACAGGTTGGTGATGAAGGTCGGGGCGGCGGCCGGGTCGAAGGGGCGGGTGAAGCGATCCTCGAACAGGTCGCCCACCCTGACACCGGCGCCGACGGCGAACGCGGCGCCCAGGGTCTGCAACATGCCGGCCACGGAGTTCTCGTCCGTGCGGGTGGCGACGGCGGGGACGTCGATGATCTCCCGCGCCAGCTGGGTCAGCACCTGACCCGGGCCGACCTCGATGAGCAGGTCCGCGTCCTTCGCCGCCGCGGTGAGCGCCTCGATGAACAGGACCGGTGCGGTGATCTGCTCGCGCAGCAGGTCGAGGGGGTCGCCGACGACCGGCGCGCCGGTCACGGTGGAGACGACGCGGCGGCGGACGGGCGCCGGACGCTCCTCTGCCAGCCGGCCCGCGAAGACGTCGGCGGCCGGAGCCACCAGCGGTGAGTGGAAGGCGTGCGAGACGGGGAGTCTGACGGCGGACAGGCCCTGGCGGGTCGCCCGCGCGATGACGCGGGTCACCGCCTCGGCGGGGCCCGACACCACCGTCTGGCGCGGCGAGTTGAGACCGGCGACGACCACGGGATCGTCTTCGAGCAGCGAGGTCACGGTGTCGGCGTCCGCGGCGATGCTCGCCATCGCGCCGCCGCTCTCCGAGAGCTCGCTCATCGCCCGGCCGCGGGCGGTGGCAATGCGCAGCACCGAGGCCTCGTCGAAGGACCCGGCCCAGTGCAGCGCGACGATCTCGCCGAGGCTGTGCCCGACCGCGGCGCCGGCCTCGACACCGAGCTCGGAGAGGACCCGCAGTCCGGCGACCGAGGCGGTCACGATGCGCGGCTGGGCGACGGCGGTCTCGACCTGGTCGCCGCCGGTGGGCAGCGCCGCCGACTCGTACAGCTCGTCGACCGAGTCGAAGCGGCGGCGCAGCGCGCCACCGTCCGCGCGGGTGCCGGAGCCCTGCCCGGGGAACATCAGTACGATGCGCGGCAGCTCGCCGAGCGTTCCGAGGAAAACCCCCGCCGCGCTGTCGAGGTGCCGATCCGTACCCCGCGCGGCCAGTTCGGCGACCTGCCGGAGCCGTTCGGCGAGCTGGGCGGGCGTGCCGGCGACGACCGCGGCGCGCCGGGTCCGGTGGCCCAGCTTCCGCGCCAGGTGGGCGGCGAGGTCGGACAGCTCCGCGCGGGACATGCCCACGGCGACTTCGGCGAGGCCGGCCGCCTCCTGCCGGAGGGCGTCCAGCGAGTCGGCGTCCAGGCAGAACAGCTCGACGTCCTGGGGGGAGTTCATCAGCGCGCGGGTCCGCCCGTCGAGGCGGGTACGGCGCGGGCGGGGAGACTCGACCACCACGTGGGTGTTGATGCCGCCGAAGCCCATGGCGCTGACGCCCGCGCGCAGCGGCGCGTCCTGCGGCCAGGACTCGGCCTTACGGAGGGCGCGGAGGGTGGGGGAGCCGCCGGACAGGATCTTGTGGGGGCGTTCGCAGCCGGTGGTCGGCGGCAGCACCGCGTTGTTGACCGCCATGATGGCCTTGATCAGGCCGGCCATCCCGGCGGCCGCCTTCGTGTGGCCGATGTTCGCCTTGATCGAGCCGATGACCGCGGGCGGCGCGGCCGGGGCGGCCGCCCTGCGGGCCTCGGTGATGGTCTCCAGTTCGGCGGCGTCGCCCACGGCGGTTCCGGTGCCGTGTCCTTCGAAGTAGGGCACCTCCTCGATGCCGAAGCCGGCGCGTTCGTAGGCGCGGTCGAGGCAGAGCCGCTGGCCGTCCGACTCCGGCCGGGTGATTCCACCGGCGCCGTCGGACGACACCCCCCAGCCGGGGAGCAGGGCGTGGATGCGGTGGCCCCGGGCGACGGCGTCCTCCTCCCGCATCAGCACCACCATCCCGCAGCCCTCACCCGGCCAGAAACCGGAGGAGCGCTGGTCGTAGACGCGCATCTCGTCGGTCGCGAGCGCGCCCGCCCGGGAGAAGCCGATCAGCTCGTTGGGGTCGATGCTGATGTCCACGCCGCCGGCGACCGCCACGTCGAGGTCGCCGGAGACCAGCGCGTTGCAGGAGGTGATGAGCGACAGCAGGGAGGAGGCGCAGGCCCCGTCGACGGCGTAGCCGCCGCCGTTGAGGTCGAAGTGGTTGCAGATGCGCCCGGCGATCGTGTTGGACAGGCCACCGGCCAGGTAGTCCCCGTCGGGAACGGGGAACGGCGCCTTGTAATCGTTTTCCATACGGCCCAGCAACTCGGCGAGCTGCTGGGTGTCGAGCGTCCCTTCCAGGGCGTTCGCGACGATGCGGCGAACGTAGGGCCAGCGCAGCCTGATCCCGGCCGCGCGCTGGCCCTCACCGGTGAGCGAGTTGCCGATGATCACACCGGTGGTCTTGTGCGGGGCGCCCTTCCCGTCGGGGAAACCGGCGTCGGCGAGAGCCTCGGCGGCCACCTCCAGCGCGAGCCAGTGGACCATGTCGGTGTTGCGATAGGTCGTTCCCGCGACCTTGAAGCGCAGCCGGTCGAACTCCCAGTCGCGCAGCAGCGCGGCCTCGGTCGTGTAGAAGTGGTCGGGCGCGGAGCGGTCCGCCGACCAGTAGTCGGCCAGCCGTACGCGCTCGGGGGGCAGCCGTCGGAAGGCCCTGCGGCCGGCGAGCACGTTGTCCCACAGCTCGCCGGCCGTGGACGCGTCGGGAAAACGGCATGCCATGCCGATAACGGCGATGCGAGAACTCAAAGGTATCCCCAAAGTCGGATTGCGGTGATTCCCGGTGGCCGCTGTTGTTTCTGCGGCTGCGAATTCAGGGCGAATTCTGGCGAACTCAGAGCGAATTCAGGGCGGATCAAGGCGGATCAGAGCGGATTCAGAAGGGAGTGCGGGCCTTCGCGGAATCGGATGACCCGTTGCGGAGCCGGTGGAACGCGTTGACCCGGACGGCGCGCAGCAGGGATCCCGGTGACGCGAACTCCTTGATGTCGATGAGACGGGAGGCGAAGGCGTAATAGTGCCTGGCCGCTCCGGCGTCGCGTGCCGCCGCGGAAAGCAGCAGCCGCTCGAAAGGATTGAACGGCCGCACGGCCGAATAGTTCTCCATCAGTTTGTGATGGCTGTCCAGCCCCGCGCGGTGGACCTTGGCGTACTCCGCGAGCCCCGGCAGCACGTCCCCCTGGCCCGCCACGGCCGGGCCGACCGCGTCCACCAGCCACTGCGCGGACTGGAACGCCCAGCCGCACCCGACCCCCCACAGCGGGTCGGTCGCCAGCGCCGCGTCGCCGACGAGGGCGAGCCCGGGACCGTACGGCTTGCGGTACACGTTGGGCAGATCGAGAGTTCCGACGATCTTGGAGACGCGCTCGGCCTCGTCGATGCGGGGAGCGTCGGGCAGGGCGCGGACGAAACGCTCGAAGCTTCCTTCGAGATCCTCACGGAATGCGGAGCTGTGCTGTTCCTTGTTCGGCGAGCAGGCGACCACGGTGATGTCGCCGTCGTTGGGGAAGGCGAAGGCGGTGTCGGGGTCGAGGAACCACACCCGGCTGGGATTGCCCTCCGGGGCCGGCAGGCCGCGGTACTGGGCGAAGAAGCCGAGCCTGTTGTTGGCGCTCAGCCTGGCGGGGAGCCCGCTGAGGCCGGCGACGGTCGAGTTGCGCCCGTCCGCGCCCACGACGAGTCGCGCGTTCACCCGCGTCTCCGCGCCGTTCGCGGTGATCCGGACCCCGGTGAAGCGGCCGTTCTCCTCCAGCAGCCCGTTGACGTTCTGGCCGAGTCGCAGGTCGACCCCCGGCGTTTCGGCGGCGAGCCGTCTGAGCAGGGGGTCCAGAGTCTGGCGCCGGATGTTGAGACCGTGGGGGAGCGCGTCCTTGCCGGGTTCGGGCTGCGGCGCGATCCAGCCCCAGCGGGTCCAGAGGTGGGTGACGTGCTCCTGGGCCCCGGCCTCCTCAAGCAACGGCAGCAGGCCCAGCGTCTTCAGGACCGGCATGCAACTCGGCTGCAGCGTATGGGTGCACAGCACCTTGTACGCGTCCATGTTGGAATGCTTTTCAAGTAGGGCGACGCGAGCGCCGAGATTCGCAAACAGCACCGCGCTGGCGCATCCGGCAATGCTTGCACCCACTATGACGACGTCATAGTCATCTGCCATGTGAGGTGTTTTCTACGAGGCTGTGAGGAAACCACTTCCGGGGGTTTGAAAGTGGCGGTCCGTAAAAGGGGGTTTAGAGAGATCATTAAGTGTTACCAGATAGTAGGGATCTCTCTCTCAGATCGTCAAGGGTGCGACACCCCCGTCCTATGGGCCATTTCCGTGGACATATGATGACCGTTGGTGACCGTGCGTCTATTTTGTTGCCGGCCCTTACCCGAACCCGCTGTCAGCCCTTGCTCGACCGGGCCGGCTCCGGCGCCGGGGCGGCGGCCAAGGAGCGAGCCTGGTCGGGATCGAGCGCCGAACCGCGCTCGAACTCCGCGGCGAACCTCGCACCGCCCAGAGCCCGCACCGACGCGTCGGTGATCCGGTCGACATCGGACCGCTCGGCCGGCGGCAACGGCGCGTCCGCCGCCTTCCTGGCCGCGGACGCGGCGCCCAGCAGCAGTGCGGCCTGGTCGTGGCGCCCGGCCAGGGAGCGCGCCCCGGCCAGGCCCTCCAGCGCGAGCGCCATGGCCCTGCGGTCGCCGATGACGTCCCTCGACACGGTGAAGGCGTCCAGGTGCAGCGCGAGGGCGGCCTCGGCGTCGCCGCGCTGCTCGGCCACGAAGCCCAGCTCGGCCAGGATCAGCGCGTTTCCCGGCTCGTGGTCCACCCGGCGATACCACTCCAGCACCGCGCGCAGGTGCTTTTCCGCCGCATCCGGCTCACCGGCCCTGCGCGCGCCGAGCCCCAGCCCGATCTCCGCGTAGATCTCGGCGGGCTTGAACCCGTGCTCCACGGCCAGGTGGCGGGCCCGCTCGTGCAGGTCGGCGGCCTGCTCGTAGTCGCGGGCCAGCAGCGCGAGCCTGCCCAGCCCGGACAGCTTGTAGGAGACCTCGGGCCACAGCCCCAGCTCCTCCGCCGCGCGCAGGCCCTCGTGGTAAAGCCGCCGCGCCCGCTCGTACTCGTGGGCACCGACGACCTCGCCAAGTGGTCGTCCACGCGCGACGTGGTCAACTCCGTGACGGGCGGCTTGCAGTACGCGGCCATGGGCGCCCACTCGTGGGGCGTCAAGGTCGTCGTCGGCACCGTGCCGCCGATGAAGGGCGCTCCCCACGACCCCGCCCAGCTCAAGCGGATCAACGACTGGATCCGCGCCTCGCCGTAGCACTTCGACGGGATCGTCGACTTCGGCAAGGCGCTCGCGGACCCGGCCGACCCCGAGCGGCTCAACCCGGCCTACGACAGCGGGGACCACGTGCACCCCAACGACGCGGGATACCGGGCGATGGCCGACGCCGTCGATCTGAGCGGGCTGGGGTAGAGCCGCCGCCGACCCGGACGGGTCAAGGCGGAACCGCCACCGGTCCCGGCAGGCTGAAGTAAAACCGTCGTGATGAGCCCGGCGGCTCCTGGAGCCGCCGGGCTCATCGGGCTTTGCGGAGTCCCTCAGGCTTCGCAGGGCTTGTCGGGTTCACCGGGCTCGGCTCAGGACCGCCCGACCGCCTCGATGAGGCTCGGCAGGCCGTCCGCGACGCGCCGGTCGATGAGGGCCTTGAGGGGAGCGAGCAGGTCGCCGCCGAACCCCTGCTCCTCGCTCGCCCGGATGATGTTGTCCAGACCCGCCTGGTTGACGTTCAGGTTGGAGACGTCGGTGGCGTAATCCCCGTTGCCGATGTCCTCGGCGAGGGCGGGGAGCAGGGCGTACGGGTCCGCGGTGCCCGGCCCCGTCTACTGAGTCGGCTCGGCCTCGTCAGCCGACCCGGCCTGCCCGCCGGAGAACACCTCATTGACGAGTCTCTGCGTCGCCTTCTGGAACGCGACTGCCAGGGACAGCGCGGCGTCGTCGGCATAGTTCAGCGCGGCGGTCAGAGTCTTGCTGCCGTCGGGCGTGCTGTACATCAGCGCCGCGTGACCCGCCATGCCGCCGTTGTGGGTGATGACGGTGCCGCCGTCCGGGCCCGCATCCTGCACGAACACCCCCAGGCCGTAGCCGGCCTTGGGCTCCGGCGTGCACATCTCGGCCAGCAGCGGGGCCGGCAGGAGCTTGCCGCCCATCAGTGCGGAGATGAACGTGTGGAGGTCCTGGGTGGTCGAGATCATGTCGCCGCCGCTGGAGATCCAGGAGGGGTTCTGGCGGGTGACGTCGACCGTCTTCTGCTCGCCGGCGTCCTCGTACCGGTAGTAGGCGTGGGCATGAGGCTCGGGGACCTCCGTCTGGGTGGTCGGCGCCACGGTGCCCGACAGGTGGAGCGGCCCCAGGATCCGTCGCTGCATCTCCTCGGCGTAGGTGTGGCCGGTCACCTTCTCGATCAGCAGCCTGGCCAGCACGTAGTTGGTGTTGGAATAGCTCCAGTCCGTGCCCGCCTCGAACCGCGCCGGCTTGGACAACGCCAGCTCCACCAGCTCCTCCGGCCGGTAGGTGTGGAACCGGTTGTCCACCCACTCTTTGCCCGAGGTGGTGGCGGGGATCCCCGGCACGTACTCGGGATAGTAATCACCGGTGAAGTTGAACACCCCGCTGGTGTGCTGCAACAGCATCCGCACCGTGATCCGCCGGTCCAGCCCGAACTCGGGCAGATAGTCATCCGCCGGGGTGTCCAGCCCGATCATGCCTTCGGCCACCAGCTGCAGCACCATGGTCGCGGTGAAGGTCTTGGTGTTGCTGCCGATCCGGACATGCCCGTTCGTCGGCGGCTTCGCGGCCCCGCCCAGCTCGGCCGCCCCGGCACTGCCGACCCACTCGCCCCGCTCATCGTGCACCCGCAGCGACACCCCGACGAAGCCGGAATCAACCATCTCCTGGATGACCTTCTGCAGCTCCGGGCGATCCTGCCCCGCAGTTTCCTTCGGCACGGCCCCGTTGCCCGCTTCGGCCACCCCGGGCGTGGCCGAAGCGGCATCCAGGGCTGCGGTGATCTTGCGGGCCATCTCCGTCATGGTGGGGCTGGACTCGCCCTGGTGGGTGCGGGTGGATGCTTCGACGGCGACGATGACGGTGCGGCGGAAGTTGTCGGCCTCGGCCGGCTCCTGCTGCTTGAGCAGGCTCATGGCCGCGGTCAGGGCCGGGAGCACCTGGTCGGCGAGGTCGGCTACAGTCTTGCCCCATTTCACGCCCTTGGGCGCCTTGGCGAGCACGTGCCCGACCAGGCCGGTCGCGGAGGTCAGCGCGATGGAGCCCTCGGTGGCGGCCTTGTGCGCCGAGCCGGCGGCACCAGCGGCGGACATCAGCGAGACGGCGCCCCACGCGGCGATCCGCAGGGTGAGTTTGTCCTGGTCGGTAAGGGTGACGGACATGATTTATGCACTCCTCAAATCTGTTACGGAATTCAATAGAGCAATCTGGATCGCTCAGGCCGGGTCGCCCGAGGGGGTCTCACCCAGCCAGACTTGAGGCCGCAATCGCTGAATCGTTCATGGCGTCCACCATCGCCGACCGTCCTGATACCAGGCCGTTGCCGTCCTGACGCCACCGCTGACACGACACCGCATGGTCGACGGCGGGTTGATCAGCTGGGTCGATGACGTTCGTGAGGGGTTCGGTGGCGGGCTGGAGGAGCAGCGGGAGTGGTCGCCGCTGCTCGGCCATCGACCGCGTCATCGCCGGCCCCGGTGCCGGTGCCGAGGCCCTTCCGGTCAGGCGTGCCGCGCGTCGGCGGGACGGCCGGTGCGGTCCATGTGAGGCATGACGAGGACCGCCTTGCGATCGTCGCCGTCAGGCCGTGGCCGCGGCGGGTTCGGGGGTGGTCTCGGGTTCGGGGGCGGCCGTACGGCGGGCGATCATCGGGGCCAGGAGCCCGACTCCGAGAGCGGCGGCGATGCCCGCGACGGCGCTGAACCACCAGACCGCGGCGGGGCCGACGGCGGCGTAGACGGTGGTGCCCACGGCCAGGGCGGCGAATCGGGCGACACCCCAGGTCCACTGGTAGCTGCCCTGGTAACGGCCGCGGGCGTCCGCCGGGGCGAGGCTCGCGATGATCGCGCCGGGGATGCCGCCGACCATCGCCTCGCCGATCGACCAGAGCACGACGGTCCCGCCGTACGTCCAGACGTCGTGCGCCACCCCGGTCAGCGCGATGCCTGTCGCGGTGATCACGCTGGCGCCCACAAAGACCGGGATCTGCGGGAGCCGGGCCAGGACGTTCATGGCGACCGGTTGCAGCAGCACCACCAGGATCGCGTTGAGCGTGGCCATCAGGCCGAGCGTGGTGGCGGGCAGGCCGTGATCGCGGATCGCCAGCGGCAGGCAGACCTCGGTGAGCGAGTAGATCACCAGTCCGATGCCGAACAGCGGGAGCAGCGCCCGCATCAGCGGATCCCGGAACACCACCCCGTAGCCCGTCCCGCTTCCGGAGTCGGTGGTCTGGGCGGCGCCACCGCGTCCGCCGGGCAGCAGCGCGACCACGATGAGCGCGTACGCCAGCGACGTCGCCGCGTCCATCGCGAACAGCAGCCAGTAGCCGTGTGTCGCCAGGAAGCCGCCGAGAATCCCGGCCGCGGCGGTACCGATGTTGACCGCCCAGTGGAACAGGGAGAAGGCGGCGCGCCGCCGCTCCGCCGTCACCGCGTCGGTCAGCAGCGCGCCGGCGGCCGGGCCGACCATGGCACCCGCCGCGCTGAGGAACACGGCCGCGAGCGCCAACGTGACCACATTCGGGGCGGCGAACAGCATGCCCTGAGCGAGAGCCGTTCCGACCAGCCCGGCCAGCATCGTGGGGCGCCGTCCGACCCGGTCGGCGAGCAGGCCGCCGACCATCGGGCCGATCAGGTTGCCCGCACCCAGCGCGCCCAGAACGTACGGGGTCTGCTCGGTGGGAATGCCCCGCGATCCGAGATAGAAGACGAGGAAGGGCGTGACCACATAACCGAGCCGGTTCACCACGGTTCCGGCGAAGATGATCCAGGCGGTGCGGGGCAGTCCGCTGAAGGTGGAGAGCATGACGGGAATCCTGCGCCCGGCATAGACTCGGGGCCACTGATTAAGCTCAGACTGAATCCACGGAGCGGTCATGCTGTCCGAACTGGCCTTCACGGCTGACGACCTGGCGCTGACCCGGTTCGCGGTCTCGCCGATGTGGGAGGTCGTCACCAGTTTCCGGCTGCTGGCAGCGGGCTCCGCGCATCCGGTGCATCACACCTGGATCGATCAGGTGCGGCCGCGAGCGGCCGCCGCCGGGCTGGACTCGGGCTGGCTGGCCGAACTGATCCCACCCACCGGCTATCTTCCCGATTTCCTCACCCCGCTGCCGTCCGAACTGGCCCCCACCCTCGACGCCGAGCTCGCCGCCATCCGCGCCACCTCGGCCGATCACGTCCTGACCGACCTCGACGTCCTCGGCCGCACCGGTCCCCGCTGCCAGGCCCTGCGTGCCGACCCGGAATCCCGGCTGGTCCGGGTCACGGAGGAGATCGAGACCTACTGGGAACTGGCGCTCGCCCCTTACTGGGCGAAGATCCGCGCGGTGCTGGACGCGGACATCTTCCACCGCGCCCGCCAGGTGGCCGAGCACGGCGTGGGTCACCTCTTCAACGACCTGCATTCCACGCTGAGCTGGGACGACAACACCCTCCGGATGGTTCGCAAGCAGTGCGGCATCTCCCGGAAGAACACCGGGCCGGGGCTGCTGCTGGTCCCCTCGGCCTTCGCCGTGAACACGTTCACCTGGTCACGCTCGCCGGAGTCGCCCCAGCTCGCCTACCCGGCCCGGGGCACCGGCACGCTGTGGGAACGCCGCCCGGTAGCGCGCACCGAGGCGATCGCCGCCGTCATCGGCCGCTCCCGGACCATCCTTCTGACCGAGCTGGAGGCCCCGGCCTCCACGACCGAGCTCGCTCACCGCACCGGCATCTCCGCGGCCGGGGTTTCCCAGCACCTCACCGCCCTGCGTGACGCGGGCATGGTCAGCGCCCATCGTGCCGGGCGCTCGGTCCTCTACGCCCGTACGGCCGTCGCGGAATCCCTTCTCGCCGCGACCGCCTGAGCCGCCGGGGCCGCCTGAACCGCCTGAGCCGCCGGGGCCGCCGGGGCCGTCTGAGCCGCCGCGACCGTCGCGGCCGCTGAGAACGCGGAGCCTTCCCCCCATCATCCGAGCTGCGAGGGCCTGGGATGGGTGGAGTGTCCTAGTCTGGCGACCGTGAACCCCATTCTGACGACGGAACGTCTGGTTCTCCGCCCGGTGACCGTACAGGACCACGCCGCGCTGCTGGCTCACTGGACCGCGCCGGACGTGCGGCGGTTCCTGTTCGACGGAGCGATCCTGTCCCCGGCCGAGATCACCGAGGTCATCGACGACAGCGTGCGGGACTTCGCCTCGGCCGGGTACGGCCTCTGGCTGATTCGGGAGACGGACGGGACCGACCTGGTCGGCACAGCCGGACTGCGGCCGCTGGAGGACCTCGGACTTGAGGTTCTCTACAGCCTGGCGCCCGGCGCGTGGGGCAAGGGGTACGCCACCGAGGCCGCCCGCGCCGTGGTGGAGCACGCCCTCGGTCCACTCGGGGTGCCCGAGGTGCTGGCCGAGGTCGACGAGGGCAACGCCGCGTCGGTCGCGGTCGTCGAGCGGCTCGGCATGACCCCGTTCGAGGTGGTACCCGGCCTGCTCGGCCCGATGACCCGCTATCGCCGGACGCGCTGAACCGCCGAGCCGGATCTCGTTGGCGAACGCCCGCCTCTTCGGGGTCTCATGGAGAACTGCCGGATTCGCACCCCCTGCCATTGCCGTACGGACGTCGTGCGGCCACGCGAAGAGCGGACTGTGGTTTTCCTCAGTGGGATCGCTGGGGTCTTCGCGGGCGAGACCGACGGTTTACCTCATGGGCCGGTGGCGTGGGTGTTCATACCGTTGTACCCATGATCAACGGAATTCGCCGATGCCTGATCGCCGGAGTGCTGACGGCAATTTTGGTCCACCCCTCCCTGTCTGCCTCGGCGGCTCCTCCGCCCGCGCGGGAGACGACCAAGACCCTGATCGATCAGCTGGTCAAGGGGGACAAGGCGACAGCCGCACTCATCCGCGTGGACGGCAAGGACGGCAAGGACGACGGCTGGGCGTACGGTGCCGGAGTCAGCGACCTCAGATCCGGCAGGCCCGCCGCGGCCGACGGGTACTTCCGCATCGGGAGCATCACCAAGACGTTCGTGGCCACCGTGGTCCTGCAGCTGGTGGACGAGGGACGGCTCGCCCTGACCGATCCGATCGAGCGTTACCTTCCCGGCCTGGTGCCCCACGGCAGCGACGTCACCGTCAAACAGGTGCTCAACCACACCAGCGGCTTGTACGACTACATGCATGAGCCCGGATATTCCACCAACCGATGGCGGGGACAGGACCGGTTCCGCCACTACGAGCCCCAAGCCCTGCTCAAAGTGGCCTTCGCCGATCCCGCCGGATCCACCGCGCCGGGCTCGACCTGGTCCTACTCCAACACCAACTACATCGTCGCCGGACTGCTGATCGAGGAACTGACCGGCCGCCCATACGGAGAGGAGGTCAAGCGCCGGATCCTCCGGCCGCTCGGCCTGACCCAGACGTTCGTCCCGGGGGACAGGGCGGGACTGCCCACCCCGCACGCGCATGGCTATGAGGTGCTGGCCAATGGGAAACCGGTGGATGCCACCCGGATGAACCCCTCGCTCGACTGGGCCGCGGGAGAGATGGTGTCGACCGGGCGTGACCTCAACCGCTTCCTGGCCGCTCTCGTCGGCGGCAAGCTCGTCAGCCGGTCCTCCCTGGCCGCCATGCGGACGACCGAGGCCACAGGCGCCGGGTTCGGGTACGGACTCGGCCTTCAGAAGTACGCGCTGCCCTGCGGCAAGACGGTCTGGGGTCACAGCGGCGAACTCATCGGCTATCTGACCTTCGCCTTCACCACCGACGAAGGCACAAGGATGACCTTGTCCCTGAACCCGTCCAAGCTGCCTGTCACCACAAATGAGGTCTTCGCCATAGCGACGGCGACGTTCTGCTGAACGGCAGGAGCCCGCTTTCCGGGCTCCGCCGGAAAGCGCCGCCCGGCGAGCGGCGTGCCGGGTGCGGGACCGTACGAGACAGGCGGGACAGGCCATGAGAGGCGGCACACCGGACCTGGGCGGCCGGTGTGCCGCAGGCGCGACAGCGGTGCACGGCTGACGTGCTGAATACGCGGAACGGCCGACGAATCCGACGACATCCGCGGGGTCGGAACTCGGCGCCACGTACTCCCTCCGCACGACCGCAACCCTACCGACCGCCCCTGCACGGAGCCGTGGTCACGTTCATCGCCAGAACGAGATTCGTAGATGTCGGCTCGACGGACATGGTGAGGGAAGCCGGTCGGGATCTTCTACCGCGTCACGGACTCCGAGTCCGCCATGGCCGATCCGGACTATTCGGGGCCGCGGAACATGCGCACATTCGGGAGCTTGCCGCGCCACAGTTCCCGCTCGTCGGTCAGGACGAACCCGTGACGGGCGTAGAAGTTCACGGCCCGCTCGTTGTAGCTCGTGACCCAGAGGCGGATCGGTACGTTTCCGGCCCAGGCCAGGAACTCGCTCATGAGACGGCTGCCGATGCCCTGGCGCTGGGCCTGATCCAGGAGATACATCGGTCCGAGCGAGGTCACATCGCCTCGTTTGCCGCATATGAGGCCGACAATCTCGCCATCGGAACGGACGACGCGACAGAAGACGTTGCGGGGATCCCGCTGGGCGGCTTCGATCACCGTGCGCCATTGGGCGATCCCGTCGGCGGTCACCACCGAACCGACGTGCTCCCTGATCCAGGCTTCGTCGATGCCCGCTTCCCGGTTGGGATAGGTCTGGAGCCAGGCCGTCAGGTGGACGCGCCCGAGAGCGGCGGCGTCGGCAACGTCAGGGGATCCGATCGATTCAGGTGGGGGGCGGTGCTGGGACATGGGTCGAGAGTAGGGCGTTCAGGTTCCGAAAATCCGCCTGCTGGCGGACATGGAATCAAGGGCTGCTTTGACGACCGGGGAGGGGGAGGATTTCTACCGTGAGCCCATGATTTTCCATGCGAACGCGTTCCGCCGCACAGCCGCGGGTGTCAGCCTCATCCTCGCCGCCCTTGTTCTCCCCACCGCGGCGCAGGCGGCCACAACACAGACCTCTGCCTCCGTGGCCGCCGGCACCTGGGTGAGCCAGGGCCCCTACCCGTCCTTGAGCCTGTGCACGGCGGCGGCTTCCGCGTACGGTCCCAACGCTTACTGCTATCAGCGGTACGGCCGTTGGTATCTGATGGTCTGGAAGTAGCCGGCACACGGGAAGAGGCCCTCGGAGCCGGAGGGCGCTTCGGGGGCCTCGCGCCTTCATGAAGGCGGCCTCAGCTTTCGTGAAGGTCTCCATGAAGGCGGCCTCGGCCTTCGTGAAGCCGACTCAGCCGGGCTCCGGGCCTCCGGGACGGACGATGCCGGACTCGTAGGCATACCGGACGGCCTGCGCGCGGTCCCGGAGGGAAAGCTTGGCCAGCAGCCGGTTGATGTGCGTGCTCACCGTGGCGTGGCTGATGGACAGCGTCGCGGCGATCTCGGCGTTGGACAGCCCCCGCGCGACGAGGCGGAGTACTTGCTCCTCCCGTGCGGTCAGCCCGGAGGCGGCCGGTGCGGCCACCGGGGCCCGCCGGTAGGCGTCGATCACCCGCCGCGTAACGGTCGGGTCGAGCAGCATGTCCCCCCGAGCCGCGCTGCGGATCGCCGCGAACAGGTGCTCGGGCGGCGAGACCTTGAGCAGGAAGCCGCTGACCCCGGCGTGCAGCGCGTGGTCGAGGTTCTCGTCGGTGTCGTATGTCGTCAGCATGATCACCCGAGGCGGATCCGGTGCGGCGAGTATCCGCCGAGCCGCCTCCAGCCCGTTGATCCGTGGCATCGCGATGTCGAGGAGCACGACGTCGGGCCGCAGGCTCCTGGTCAGTTCCACGGCGGACTCCCCGTCGGATGCCTCGCCGAGCACGGACAGGTCGGGCTGGGTGTCGATGACCAGGCGGAGCCCGGCCCGGATCATCGCCTGGTCGTCGGCGATGAGGATCCCGACGGCGCCCGTGCCGCCGTTCTCGCCGGACTCGTTCACAGGGGAAGCACCACCCGTACGCCGAATCCACCCGAGCCGAGCGGTCCGGCGGTGAACGTCCCCTGGAACAGCGCGGCCCGCTCCCGCATGCCGATCAGACCGTGCCCGCCCTCCCGTCCCCGGCTCCCTCGGGACCCCCGGGGCCCCTGGTCCACCACTTCCAGGTGGAGTTCGAGGGGGTGGTATCCGACGGTCACCGCGGCCGTCGTCGGGCCCGCGTGCTTGAGGGTGTTGGTCAGCGCCTCCTGCACGATGCGGTAGGCGGACAGGTCGAGTCCCGCCGGCAGCCGCACCGGCTCGCCTTGGACGTCGAGTGTCACCTCAAGTCCCGCGGCGCGGACCTGTTCGAGCAGGTCGTCCAGACGGTCGAGACCGGGTTGCGCGTCGGACCCGCCGTCCTGCGGCCCACGCAGCAGTCCCAGCATGCGCCGCAGCTCGTCGACGGCCTCCCGGCCCATCTCCTCGACCGTGGTGAGCATCTCCCGCTCCCGTTCCTGCTCCTCGTGGAGCATCAGCCGTACGCCACCGGCCTGCAACGTCATCACGCTGACGCTGTGGGCGACGATGTCATGTAGTTCGCGGGCGATACGGGTGCGCTCCTCTGACACGGCCTCGCGGGCGAGCAGCTCCCCGCGCTCGGCGGCCTGTACGGCGAGCACCCGGTGGCGGCGTACGGCCAGCCCCGCCCCGGCGGCGATCGCGCACATGACCAGCCCCACGGCGACGTCTCCCCACCCGGGAGGGGGAGAGGCGATGGCGATCATGAAGAACACATAGGTTCCGGTGGCGGCCACCCCGGCCGCGGCCTTCGCGCTGCGCGGCTGTACTTCGGACAGCAGGGTGAACAGCAGCACGAGCTGCGTGTAGAACTGCCAGGCGGCAGCCGGCTCGTGCAGCAGGGCGAACGACGTGATGTTGGCGGTGGAGTAGACGGACAGGACGGCGAACGGGGCCCGGCGTCGGAACAGCACCAGGATCGCGGCTGCGCCGCCGACGGCGACCCACAGCGCGAGATATTGACGGGACGGAGCCATGGTGCGCCCGCTGATCTCCTCGGCCACCGCGAACAGGCCCACGGCGCTCGCGACCAGCCAGTCGACGCGGGTGGGAGGACGGCGACGGAACATGAGCGAAGACTAGCTTCAGGATTCATTGCACCGTTCCAGGGCACCGGCGGGCGGCCCCGCACGTGATCGGGCAGCCTGGAGCCCTCCCGAGTCCGCCTTCAGAAGTACGCAGGATCACCTTCAGGATTACGCAGGATCAAAGGGCGCTTTGACGACGCGAACGGGCATCGCTCCCTACGGTCCCCTCCATGATTTCCAACGCGAACTCGTTCCGCCGCGTCGCGGCGGGCGCAAGCCTCGTCCTCGCTCCGCTCTGCCTGCTCCTCGGCATGGCCGTCGACCCCGTGCAGCCCGGCGTCGAGGACCCTCTGGCGTACGCCCACAACCCCGTGGCCGTCGGCATCAGCGCGACGCTCCTGCACTACGCCTGGATACTCTGGGTGCCCGGTGTCATCGGGCTCGTCCACCTGGTGCGCCGCAAGGGCGTGGTGCTCGCCCACATCGCGGGCGTGGTGGCCGTCCTCGGGCTCATCAACTTCTCGTCCCTCATGATCTCGGACTTCTTCGACATCGTCCTCTTCCAGAGCCTGCCCGCCGCTCAGGCCGAGAAGCTCATGCAGGACGCGGCGCAGCCCGCGATGATCGCCGCCTGGCAGATGCCCGGGATGATCGGGTCCTTCCTCGGGCTCGTCCTCGTCGCCGTCGCGTACGCCAGGGCGGGCAGGGCCGGATGGTGGTTCCCCGCCGGAGTGCTCGCGGGCATCGTGGTCTGGGTCGTCGGCGCGAACGCTTTGAACCTCTTCCTGGGGCTGGGCGGGCCGGTCCTCCTGCTGGTCGTCTTCGGGATCGTCGGGGTCTCACTCATCCGGATGCGCGACGAGGAGTGGTCGCCGGCGGCCGGGTGAGCTCTGCTGAGCCTCCTAGTGGGATGGGCCAAAGTGCGCGCTTCAGACCCGGGCACCGGGATCATTGGGACAGAAAGTGCGTAGTGGAGTTACTGGGGGGCGGCTGTGATCAGTGTGCTGCTGGCCGAGGACATGCACCTCATCAGGGGGGCGTTGGTCGCGCTGATCGAGTTGGAAGACGACATGCGGGTCGTCGGCGAGGTGGCCACCGGGGAGGAGGCGGTCACGCGGGGGCTCGAACTGCGCCCCGAGGTGGTGGTGCTGGACATCCAGATGCCGGGACGGCTGGACGGGCTGGCGGCGGCGGAGGAACTGCGGGCGCGGGCGCCGGAGTGCGGGCTGCTCATGCTGACCTCGACAGGGAAGACCGAGACGCTTCGCCGAGCGCTGGCGGCCGGGGCACGCGGTTTCATGCTGAAGGACGCGCCGCCTGCCCGGCTGGCCGAGGCGATCCGGCGGGTCGCCGCGGGCGAGACCGTCGTCGATCCGAGTCTGGCCGCCGCAGCCATCACCGGGCGGCCGAATCCGCTGAGCCCACGCGAGGCCGAGGTTCTGCGACGGGCGGGCGAGGGCGCCGACCTGGCCGAGATCGCGGCCGAACTGTTCCTGAGCAAGGGGACGGTGCGAAACTACCTCGGGGCGATCGTCACGAAGCTAGACGCGCGCAACCGGCTCGACGCTGTGCGCATCGCCGCCGAGAACGGCTGGATATAGGACGGCCAGCCGGTACTCGCCGTCGTCGCCACCGGCGGTCAGCGTGCCGCCCGCGGCGGCGACCCGCGTGGTGAGGTTGGCTGTGCCGCTACCGGTTCCCCGGACGCCGGAGGCGCCGTCGTTGACGATCCGCAGTCCGGCCGGGGTGATTTCGATGAGGCAGCGGGTGGCGTCGCTGTGCCGCAGCACGTTGGTGACGGCCTCGCGCAGGACGATCGCCAGCAGCGCGTCGTCCCGTTCCGACTCCCGGCGGACGGTGACCTCGACGCCCGCTGCTTCAAGGATCGAGCAGGCCGAGTCCAGCTCGGCCGCCAGCGACAGCCGAGGATCGGGCTCGGCGGGGATGACGCGCAGCGCGGCCAGGGACCGGCGGGCGATCGCGGCGATCTCCGCGAGCTGATCTCCGGCGGCCTCCGGCTCCAGCCGTACGGCCAGCTCGGCCTTGACCGTGATGGCGGACAGCCCGTAGCCGAGGAGGTCGTGAACATCGCGGGAGATGCGTCTGCGCTCGTCGGCGGCGGCGAGCGCGGCCAGCGCGCGCTGGGCCTCCCTCGCCTGGAAGACCAGCGCGGTCTGCGCCGCCAGCCCGTAGAGCATGGCCGCGATGGCGACGGCGTTGAACGTCCAGTACAGGTTCTCGGAGGGAGGGTAGCCGCGGACGGCCAGCACGGCGGACAGCGACGCCACGACCGCTCCGGCCAGCGGCCACCACGCTCGCCCGTAGACCAGGAAGCCGGCCGCGGCGAACCCGGCGAGCTGCGGATAGGCCTGCCCCGGATACAAGAGCGTGATGGCCGTGAGCAGGAGCAGCGTGGTGGCCGTCCATACGGCGTGCCGTGGCCGTGCGCCGGGCGGACGAGGCAACGCGTGGTACAGCTGCAGCCCGAGGATCCCCGCGGCCAGCAGCGCGGGCGCGGGACGTCCCTGGAGGTAGATCAGCGAGGTCACGAGGTATCCGGCGTGCACCGCGACCAGGATCGGCAACGCGAGCCGGGGCGTGAGATCCGGCTCGGGCACGGGTTCGCCCGGCGTCTCCGGGACGGCACGCGCCCGCGCGGCCGTCTCCCGGGAGACCGCGGCGATCCGTGCCGCGTCACCGCGCCCGGCGAGGTCGATGATCATGGACAGGGTCGTTCCGAGGACGGCCTCCAGATCGCGGGCGGCCCGCACCCGTTCGGCGGAGACCGACCGGGCGGCGAGCTCGGCGCGCGCGGCGTGGACGGCGGCGCGCGTGTCCCCGAGCCGGGTCACCCCGAACAGGACAAGCCCCTGACACGCGGCGTTCAGCACCGCGAGCGCGACCCCGAACGGCGTCGCGGGCGCAAGAAGGGCCGCCGCCGTGACCACCACCGCGAACAGGCACCAGCGGGTCGCCCCGCGCAGGACGAGCAGTGCCGACGACGCGACCATGCCCGCCGCCGCGGGCCCTGCCCAGGGCAGGAGCAGGGTCTGGGCCGCCAACGACCAGCGGCTCCGCCACGGCGTCAGGCAGTGCAGCAGCTGGAGGACAAGAACGAGGGCGAACGGTGGGCTTGGCACCGGGTGGAGTGGATCGAACGCGGCGCCTGCGAGAACCACCAGAACGATCAGCACCTTACGCACCATATGCCCTGGTCGTGCATTCTCCATGCCGGAGTCGGGTGCCAGACACTGATGGCGGACGAGGCCCGCGCGGCACGCTGCCGGGCATGAAGAAAGCGATCACCGTGGCCCTCGCCGTTCTCACCCTCCACGCCGCCCCCGCCTTCGCCTCCACTGTCCATGTCGATGACCTCGGAGCGGCCATCGACCGCGCCGTCCCCGCGATCCTCACCGAAGACAGGATCCCCGGTGCGGCCGTCGTCGTCGTGGAGAACGGGAAGACGGTGGTCAGCAAGGGCTACGGGCTGGCCGACGTGGGCACGGGCCGTCCCGTCGATGCCGCCACGCCGTTTCTCACCGGTTCGTTGGCCAAGGTGTTCACCGCCGAGGCCGTCCTCCACCTGGTCCGGGAGGGCAGGCTCGACCTGCACGCCGACGTCAACCGCTACCTCACAGCGTTCACAATCAAGGACACCTATCCGGGCCGTCCGGTGACCTTGGAGCACCTGCTCACCTACACCGCGGGCTTCGACGACGACATCATCGGTCTCGCCGGGGAGGACCCGGCGAGGCTGCCCTCCCTCGCCGAGAGCGTCAAGGCCCGCCAGCCGCGCCGGGTGCGACCGCCCGGCACCCGGATCGTCTACGACAACTACGCCCTCGCCCTCGCGGGCTATCTCGTCGAGGTGGCATCGGGCGAACCGTACGCCCAGTACGTCGCCAAGCACGTCTTCGCCGCACACGGCATGACCGGCGCCACCGCCGCCCTCCCGCACCCCGCCGCGATCGGGGTACGGCTCGCCCGCGGCTACCGGCCGGACGGCGGCGGCTACACCGAGCAGAAAGGCCAGTACGCCCCCTGGACGCCGTCCGGCACCGGCCCCGCTGTCACCCCCGCCGACATGGCTCGCTACATGATCGACCAGTTGAAGGGTGGTCCCATCGCGCGGCAGATGCAGGAACGGCACTTCACCGTCGACGAGCGTATGCCCGGCATGGGCTACACCCTTGAGGAACGGCCGCGCAACGGCCGCCGGATCCTCTACAAGGACGGCGACGTTCCCGGCTACCACAACGCCATGGCCCTCATGCCGGACCGGAAGTTCGGCGTCTATGTCGTCTTCAACGGCGACGGCACATCCGGCACCGCCGCATGGGACGCGCAGAAGCTCCTCAACCAGATCATCGACTGGCACTTCCCCCCACCCGCCGCGCCCACGCCCGCCGTCCCCACGTCAGCCGCGCGCACGCCCGTCGTCTCCACTTCCACTGCCGTCCCCACGCCTGTCGCGCCCGTCGTCCCCACTTCCATTGCCGTCCCCGTGCCCACTCCGCTCACCACGGACGTCTCCCACTACGCGGGCTCCTACCGGTCCGCCCGTACCAGTCACACCAGCCTGACGAAGGCCTCGACCCTGTTCTTCGTCCCGACCGTCGAGGCTCACCCCGACGGCACCCTCACCACCGTCGGTCTTTCCCCGGACCCCGACCGGGTGGCCCAGCACTGGATCCAGATCGCCCCCAGCCTCTTCCAGGAGCGCGACGGCCAGGCCCGCATCTCCTTCCCCGGCGACGGCACCCTCGTCTCCTCCGCCCTCCCCTCCGAGGTCTACGAGAGAATTCCCTGGTACGACGCCCCCGCCTTGAACCTCCCGCTCTTCGCGATCGGCGCCCTCGCTTTGCTCCTCGCGACCCTCGGCCTGCCCCTGGCCGCCGCCGTCCGCCGCATCCGCAAGGCCCGCTCACCGCTCCCTGCCCGCCTCGCCACCCTCTCCGCCTGGATCAGCGCCGCCCTGGCCACCGCATTCCTCGTCGGTTTCGTCCTCCTCATGGCCGACCCCAACGTCCTCATGTCAGCCCTCCCGCTGAACTCCCCGCACCTCGCCGCCCTCCCCGTCCTGGCCACCTTCGCTCTGGTCTTCGCCATCCCCATGGCCCCCGCCACGGTCATCGCTTGGCACGCCCGCTGGTGGAGCCTGCCGTTCCGGGTCGCCTATACCCTGCTCACCCTGGCCGTGGCCGTCTACTTCAAAGTCGCCCTCGACTACCGCCTCCTGCTCTTCTGATCCAAGAAGAGCTCGATCGGCATGCGATCGAAGATCTAGGGCGCGGACCCCTGGCTTTAGCCATGGGGGTAAGCCCTTCTCTCGAAACTTCGTACGGTAGACAGCGCAGCGCCGCATACTGATCCGCGTGGCTGTGACGCTGCGGACCACCAGCACCATCGCGTTCCAGCGCGCGTCCCATGTGGTGTGATGCCCGACCTGCCGGCGCCGCGTGCTGGGCGGCCGGATCGAGGTGCGGCTCAAGCAGCTCATTGGTGAGGTGATCGAGGAGAAGGGGGCGTGGCTGGTGGAGGTCGAGGTCATGCCCGATCATGTGCACCTGCTGGTCGAGGTGGACCCGCGGTTCGGCATTCACCGGCTGGTCAAGGCCGTCAAGGGCAGGTCTTCCCGGGTGCTGCGCGAGGAGTTCCCGCACCTGAAGTCGTGCCTGCCGACGTTGTGGACGAACTCCTCCTTCGTGGCCACGGTGAGCGGCGCGCCCCTGGCTGTGGCCAAGCGGTGCGTCGAGAACCAGAAGAGCCGGTGAATGATGCTGACCGGCCGCAAGTACCTTCTGGACCTGACACCCGGGCAGGCCGCCTTCGCCGAGCGGATCGGCGGGGCGTGCCGGGCGGTGTGGAACACCGCACTGGAGCAGCGCCGCACCTACCGGCGGCGTGGGGCGTTCATCGGCTACCACGAACAGGCCCGCCAGCTGGCGCAGGCCAAGAGCGAGCCGGGGCTGGAGTGGCTGGCCGAGGCGCCCGG
Source organism: Streptosporangium sp. NPDC000396 (assembly GCF_042898655.1). Classification (NCBI taxonomy): domain Bacteria; kingdom Bacillati; phylum Actinomycetota; class Actinomycetes; order Streptosporangiales; family Streptosporangiaceae; genus Streptosporangium; species Streptosporangium sp. NPDC000396. Next base: position 37,239 of record NZ_JBIAZA010000027.1, on the reverse strand, counting down.
GCACTGCCTGCAGCAGACCCTCATCGACCTGGATCAGGCATGCGCCATGTACGGCACGTGGAAGGTGCGCTGGAAGTCCAAGATGCGCACCCGCCCGTCGTTCCGGTTCCCCGAAGGCGGCAAGATCGCGGTGGAGCGGCTGAACCGCCGCTGGGCGCGGGCCAGGCTGCCCAAGCTGGGCTGGGTCCGGTTCCGCTGGACCCGACCGCTGGGCGGGGCGGTGAAGAACGCCATCGTCATGCGGGAGGGGCAGCGCTGGTACATCAGTTTCCTGGTCGACGACGGTGAACAGACTCCCGCCAGGCACGCCAAACCCGACAGCGGGGTCGGCGTGGACCGCGGCGTGGTCAAGATCGTGACCACCAGCGAGGGCCGGTTCCACCACCGGGTGTTCGCCACCGACCGGGAGGTCGAGCACGCCGCCACGCTTCAACGCGACCTGGCCCGTACCCGTAAGGGGTCCACCCGGCGCAGGCGTGCCGCGCGCCGGGTGGGGGCGTTCGCTGCGCGGATCCGCCGCCGCCGTGCGGACTTCGCGGCCAAGACCGCGCATGTGCTGACCCGCGACCACGACATGATCGTGTTTGAGGCGTTGAAGACCACGAACATGACTAAGGGCGTCGCGCCCCGGCCGGACCCTGACCAGCCGGGGGCTTTCCTGCCCAACGGCGCCGCCGCCAAGTCCGGCCTGAACCGGGCCATCCTGGACAAGGGCTGGCGCCGGATCGAGCTGGCGGTGCGGAGCAAGGCCCGGTACACGGGCACCTGTGTGATCATCGTTGATCCGGCGTACACGAGTCAGACGTGCAACGTGTGCAAGGTGGTGGATCGGAAGTCCCGCGAGAGTCAAGCGGTCTTCCGGTGCACCTGTTGCGGACACACCGAGCACGCGGATGTGAACGCCGCCAAGAACATCCTCACCGCCGGGAGGGCGGAGCTCGCGACGGCCAGGCCGGCCGCGCGGGCTGGGGCGCGCAAACCACGCAACCGCGTGGGCCGGAAGGTGAACCGCCAAGCAACAGCGGCGCAGGACCCTCCTACGGCGAGTCCCGGGCTGGCTGGAATCCCCCGGCTTTAGCCGTGGGGAGCGCTTCAATACGCACGGGAACCATGGCGGCGTCCCACGGGTATCGGTCAGCCGGCGTCCGGAACGTAGGTCAGGTTGAGCACGCCGGTCTGGAACGTTTCGGACTTGACCAGCTTCAGCGGGTAGGTCGGGGTGCCCTCGAACAGTCGCTGGCCATGCCCGACGGCGATCGGATGGACAAGCAGGTTCAGCTCGTCGAGGAGCCCGTTGGCGAGAAGCCATCGCACGGTCGTCGCGGAGCCGGACATCTGGATGTCGCCGTCGGTCTGCTCTTTGAGCTCGCGCAGTTTGGCCGCGACGTCATCGGAGACGACGGTGGTGTTGTTCCAGTCCGCCTTCTTCAGGGTGTTCGACACGACGTACTTGCGGGCGTTGTTGATGAACTTGGAGAAGTCCTGGTCCACGTCCGCCGTCGGCCAGTACGCCGACCACTCCTCGTACAGCTTGCGGCCCATCAGGAACGCGGCCGCGTTCTGCACGCCCGCCTCGACTGCGGCGCCCATCTCGTCGTTGAAGTACGGGAAGTGCCACTGGTCCGGTGATTCGACCACGCCGTCCAGGGAGATGAAGAAGTTCGCGATGATTTTGCCCATTTCTCTGTCCTTTTGTCGTCGGAGTTATGAGGAGTGATTCGCAACCACGGTCCGGGCTGATGGGCGCCACGTCTGCGATGTCAGCGGGGCGTGGCGGATCAGTGGGATAAGGCGCCCGGCCTGCTTGGTGAACTGACGGGCGGTGGTCGCTTGGCTCGACACACAACGAAGCTAGCGTCTCGCTACGACATTTTCCGCGCCAAGATCCCCTAGATATGTATGGGGTCCGGCCGGGGACCGTACGCTACGCGTGGAGTCGAGCAATCCCATCCTCATCGAGCAAAAACACCCGCCACGCACGCCGGCTGATGATCGCCTCTCGACCCCGGTTCGACGCGGGGAAAAGTGCTGCCCGCCAGCTTGTCACCTTTCGTGACCGCGAACAGGGAGAAATGCCTGCCCACTAACCAGAAACGGTTTCACCCGTGCTTGACTGACCCTCTCTACTATCCGCGATCATGTCGAACATGGTGTTCAACCGTTTTCTTGCCATCGGGCTTCTCGGCGGAGTCGCGCTGCTTCCTCTCCTCTGGCTCCAGCGGGGCGATGAATTCGAGCACATGCGCTTGGCCGCGCTCATGGGCCTGGACATCGGCCAGTTCTTCACGGTCCCCGTCGCACTGGCGGTCGGAGCCTGGAAGGTCCGCCCTTGGAACAAGCGGTCCCGTCCGGCGTCTCCAGGCTTCGTCCTGGGAGGGGTCACCTTCGTGTTCGGGGCTTTGGTCATGACGCAGGCGATGGCCACGACCCTATGGCTCGAAGGCCGGCCATCCGGAGTCGGCGATCCGGACGGCGAATCCGCTATGGCAATGCTCGCTGTGCTTTCGGGAGGAGTGACCCTGCTCGTCGGCACGATGATCTTGATCAATCGAGGCATCGCCGTCAGACGTTCCCGGAAGATGAAGGTCCCAGGGCTCATGGGCCACTGGCGAACGGAGAACATTACGGATGCGAGAAGTCCGGACTCCTGACCTCTTGCTTGCAAAGACGTATGCCGATCATGCTCGACCTGTAAAAAACCGGCTCAGAACCGCTCCTGGTATTGCTGGAACCTTCGTACAGACCCAGGACGTTGTATTGATCAACAAATCCTGATCAGCGGAGGAGGGGCGGGTTGACGACACCCCCCGAAGACCGACCGGCCCAATTTCCTCGCACGTTGGTCCTTATCGTGGGCGGCACGGTTGCCCTTGCCGTCACTCTGATTGCAGCGGCACTGTTAGCACTTGATCTTGTTGCGGAGCATGCTGCCGGCTCGCTCCCAAAGGAGATCTCCGCTGGTTACGGCATCCCATCGGATGCCAAACCTGGTGACTGCCTGAAGGATGGGAAACACGACGACTACGAGATGGTTGCCTGCACGGACATGACGGCAGTGTGGAAGATCACTCGCACCTTCAGCGGCATGACCAAGGGAGCCTTCGACGCCAAGATGGCCAACGGCGGCGACATCTGCTCGGAAGGTGAGACGACCACCGCCTCCTACAGCGGTGAAAGCGCCAACACCGAGGCGGCGGTTTACTGTCTGGCCCGGCCCGCCACTGCGCTGGCCAAAAAGCAGGCAGCTTTGGAAGCCGAGGAGCTTCGGGACCCGTCTGGTGCCCAGTTGAACGCCGCGATTGGTGACTGCCTGACGTCCGGCACGGACATGAGTTACAAGGTCGTCGCCTGCACCGACGCGGCGGCCCGGTGGAAGGTCACGAAGAAGGTCGAAGGCATGGCGCGCAGCGAGTTCGAGTCTCCCAAGGACGGTGGCGTTGTCTGCAAGTCGGGGGAGAGGGCGGTCAGCCAATGGGATGACGAGCATAACCAGGCGCAGATCGACGTTTTCTGCATCGCATCCATAAACTGATCACCAGTTTGGGAAGATTTCGGGTAGCGATCTTGTGACCTGCTCCGGTGCAGGTCAATGCGGGAAGCGGCCGACCCGCAAGTGCCTATGATCCCCCTGTTTGACCGCCCTGACGGGCACACAACGGGCACGCGCATGGGACCCTGAGTCGTGGAGCGGATGACACTGGCGAGGCTGCTCGACCGTGACGGAGAGGCGGCATCCGCATGTCGTCGCTTGCCTCGGTGTGAGCCAGCAACGGTAGGCCCTGTCCGTGCGAACGCGTACATCTCAGCCCACTGACTACCCGGACTTGTCGCGATCATCTCGGAGCCTGAGGCCCCCGCCGGAGGCAGCTTGAAGCAGTACCCCGATGGGTGGGACTCCGTGAGATCGGAGGCCCGCCCGTTCCTACGTGCCGATCACCCACGAGTTGGTCACTCTGAACGCGGTCAGCATGACTGTTGCGGTCCCCGCTGCGGCTAACACGACCAGGGTGGTCAATCCCACAAAATGTCGTTGTGTATGGTGCTGGCCTCCATCTACATTGGCGCTGTGATCGACACCCGGGAGCTATACGCACCTACCTTGCTGTATGTCGTGGGACCGCCAGCAGTCGGCAAGATGACGGTGGCCTATGAGATCGCGCAGCGTACCGGGTTGAAGGTATTTCACAATCATTTGTCTATCGAGCCGGCGCTACGGTTCTTTGAATTCGGTAGCCCGCCTTTTGTCAGAACCGTCAGCGAATTCAGAAGCCGGATCTTCACTGAGGTGGCCTCCAGCAACCTGCCGGGGCTGATATTCACGTTCGTCTGGGCGTTTGACCTGCCCAGCGACCAGGCTGAGCTGGAGCATTACGCGACCCCGTTTCGAAGCAGGGGAGGGCAGGTCATCTACCTGGAGCTTTCGGCGAGCGAGGAAGTGCGTCTTGAGCGGAACAAAGGAGAGCTCCGCCTGGCCGAGAAGCCGTCCAAGCGTGACCTCGAGTGGTCGCAGCGTAATCTCTTGGAACTAGACAGGAAGTATCAACTCAATTCTAATGGCGAGTTTGACGAGCGGGCGGACTATCTACGGATCGACAACACTGAACTCTCAGCGGATACCGTGGCTCTGCGGACTATTGAGCATTTCGGCCTCGGCTGGCAGATATCCGAGTAGCCGTGTTATCGGGCTATCGCCGATGCGCTAGAGGCGATCGCCAAGGAGGGGCCCAAGCCAAGGGCGATGCCGGTGATGGTTCATCCGGTCGAACGGTCCGGTTTTGCTCCGCTTGGTGTTCTGTCCGGGGCTAGTGTTGCCTGCCGTGACCGACTTCATTGCCCTTCCCTTCTATGACCTGCTCCATGAAAACGGGCACGTGCCGGGGATCCGTGAGAAACTTCCCCCGCTTCTCTCCGGAGTACGGCGGAGCATCCTGGAGATCGGCGCGGGAACCGGCCTGATCACCACGTCGCTGGCCGACTGGACACCTGCGGAGGTCTTCGCGCTGGAGCCCTCGGCCGGTATGCGCGGGGTGCTGCTGTCCCGGTTGAGCGCGCGTCCGGAACTGCTCAAGCGTGTGACCGTACTTCCCTGTGACGCGCTGAGCATGGACCTGGACGAGCCGGTTGAGGCCATGGTGATGATCAATGTGATGTACGCCCTGGAGCCGGACTATCGCAAGCGGCTCTGGCCGGTGCTGGCGGCCCATCTGGAACCCGGCGGTCTGCTGGTCTTCACCTGGCGCGATGGTGGCCCCCCGGCGCCGAGACCTCTACAGGAACTGGACTCGCGTCAAGTGGGCAGGCATGCCTACACGGTCCTGTCGGAGATTCTTGAGTCGGACGAGGAGAGGTGCAAGGCTCGCTACCTCTATCGGATCACCGAGGGCGACAAGCTCGTCAGTGAGGAGGAGATTGTCGGCCACGTCTACCGTCCCGTGTGGGAGACCCTCGAAGGAGAGCTGGTCGGGGCGGGTTTCGCCCAGATCGACGCACCCCAGGGGCTTCTCGCCTGGCGTCTCGCCTGAAGCCAGGCGGGACGCAACGCTGCTGCTCCCGCAACATGCTGAGCCGATGTGCTGACCACCCCGTTTGCCGACGATCCGTCCGCAGGGGAGACAGAGCACGGGCCGGGCGTCAGGTCGTTCGTTCACAGGGTGCTCTACCTGGTGCCCCGGCCGTGGTCTGCTCGGCTTGTCCCGGATCGAGGGCGGATGGGGTGAGCAGGCCGGATCCCCAGAATCAAGGGCCGCAGAAGCATCGGAAATCGACGCCAAGCGCTGTTGGGGCCTTTTAGGTGCTTTGTCGTGGGATCCCTGGCCAGCATTTATATATGAACAGATATCGATCGAAGTTCGATATCGATATTAGACATCGCCTGATCGCATCTGCTTTGCTTCGACTTTCTGACAGGCGACAAGCAAGGATTTGACATGCGATACCTCCGCTCCCGCCGACTCGCGGCCACGTTGCCCGTGACTGCCTTGGCGATCTTCCTCTCGTCCGGTGGTGCCCTCAGCGCGGGCACGGCCTCGGCCGCGACGGCGGCGTTCCCAGCGGCCGCGGTTTCGGGAGAGGCCCAGGTCAGGAAGGAGCTGCGTGAGCTGGAGGCGTCCTTCAAAGGCCGCATCGGTGCGTACGCCATCGACACGGCCACCGGCAAGACAGTGACATACCGGGCCGGCGAGAGCTTCCCGCTGCTGTCCACGTTCAAGGCACCCCTCTGCGCGGCCGCGCTGCACAAGGCACGCACCTCCGAGCCCGGGCTGATGAGCAAGGTCGTCAAGTGGACGGCCGCCGATCTGAAGCCCAACTCGCCGGTCACCGAGAAGCATGTCGAGGACGGCCTGACCGTCGCCCAGCTGTGCGAGGCGACCATCACCCTGAGCGACAACACCGCGGGCAACATGGTGCTCAAGCAGATCGGCGGGCCCGCCGGCCTGACGAAGTACTTCCGCACGCTGCAGGACCCGATTTCCCGCCTGGACCGCTGGGAGACCGAGCTCAACGACTGGACTCCCAAGGAGAAGCGCGACACCACCACGCCCGCGGCCATCAGCCGCGACCTGCGCGTGCTCACGGTCGGGAAGGCACTGCACGCCAAGGACCAGGAGCAGTTCAACGCCTGGCTGCTCGCCAACAAGACCGGTGACGAGCGCATCCGCGCGGGTCTGCCCAAGACCTGGACGATCGGCGACAAGACCGGCACCAACTCCGACGGATTCGGCGGCGGGAACGACATCGCCGTCATCTGGCCCGAAAAGGGAGCCGCCCCCATCATCATGGCGGTCTACACCAACCGCACCCCGGGCCTCGCCGCCGACAACGCGACCATCGCCAAGACCGCCACCATCCTGGCCCGTGGGCTCGGAAAGCTCTGACATCAAAGAATCATGGCCCGGGTCGGGGGATAATCCCCGGCCCGGGTCTTCGTGTTGAGAGCGGGTGACGGGAGTCGAATCCGCTGGAACAGGTCCGCTGCCGCTGTCCGTAGCAAGATCGGAGACGTCTGCAGACGGTCGGCCTGGACCAAGCCGTCGACCGGGGGACTGAGGGTCGACCATGGCGGCCGTTGATCCCTCCGGCGGTGCCGGCCCAGTCCGACTCGGTGGCGCCGGTTCGCCCGTGGTTCCGGGCGGCTCCTCGGGTTCCGTCGGTCTGGCGTGTACGCATCGCCTCCTAAGCCTGTAATAGATCGGGATTTCCGGACATGGGGTGGATGTTGACCACTCAAGCGAGGAGACCGGATGGGAAGGGATCCCGAGCGCCGGTTCGTGGAAATCTACGAATCCACCTACGGCGCCATTCTCGGGTACGCCTTACGCCGTTGCCCCGATCCTGACGATGCGGCCGATGTGGTCGCCGAGACGTTCATGGTCGCGTGGCGGCGGATCGACGAGGTGCCCTCGGGGGAGGATGCCCGGTTATGGCTGTTCGGTGTGGCCCGGCGGGTGCTGGCCAACCATCGGCGCGGTGAGCGGCGGCATGAGCAGCGGACGGCGGCGCTGCGCGAGCAGTTGGCCGCCTCACCCGTGCTCGGCGAGCCACCTGTCGAGGACCACTCGCAGGTCGGGAAGGTTCTGCGGAGCCTGTCGGATAACGACAGGGAACTGCTGACTCTCGTCGCCTGGGAGAACTTCGGCACGCGGGAGATCGCTCGCATCCTCGGCATTTCCCGCAACGCCGTGGCCGTCAGGCTCTACCGCGCCCGCAGGCGCTTCGCGCGCGGCCTGGCCAAGGCCGGAATCGACTATTCGGGCTTCGTCGCCATCGAAGGGAACACGCTGTGAACATCGCCGACCTCGCGCGGGTGCGGAACGAGGACGTGGCCCGGGACCCGGCCGGGCAGGTCTCGGGCGCCGGGGCGCGCGCGCTGATGGACTCGATCATGTCGGAGGAGCGGGAGCCGGTCAGGAGGCCGCGCCGGCGCCTGGCGACCCGGCGTGGCCTGACGCTGGGCGCGGTCGCCGTCGGCCTGGCGACCGCCCTGGTCATCGGGATCGGGTTGCCCCAGAACGGCCCCGTCACCGAATACGCCAACGCGGCCGTCTCACTGAAGAGGGCCGACAACTACCTCACCGTCACCGTCAATGACCCCGGCGCCGATGCGACGGCCTTCGCGGAAGCGTTCCGGGCCGTCGGGTTCGACGCCACCGTGGACAAGATCCCCGTGCCGCCGCAGATGGTGGGCAAGATGTTCGGCCCGGACCTGGTCGGCGACCTTCCGCCGGGCACGGGGGTGACGTACAACCCTCAGCGCACCTGCGGATCGGCGTGGTGCGGTGAAGTGATCTTCCCCGCGGGATACACCGGGAAGATCTCCGTGAGCATCGGCCGCAAGGCGGCGCCCGGCGAACCCTATGCCGGGATCTCCACCATCAACGAAACCATCGACGCCACAACCGTGGACGGCTACCCGGTGCGTGGCAAGACGGTCGCGGAGGTCAGGTCCGAACTGGCCAAACGTGGGCTCAAGATCCGATATGTCTTGATGCGGAGCAATCCCGACGGCACCGCTGTCGGCACACCCGTCAGCGCGGACCCGATCGAGGACGGCTACATCGTCTGGATGGCCGTGCCGTACAGTTCCGACACCGTGGTGCTCCACGTCGGCCCGGAATCCGACCCGCTCTCCCCCGATCTTCGCCACGAGGGCCCGGGTTCGGAGAGTGATCACAACTCCGGTTGACGGTTGCGGTCTCGCGGTGGACGGCGGTCACGGAGCCTTGGCTCATGCCTCGGCGATCATCTCGGAGGCGTGGTTCTAGGGTCTGCCCTATGAGTCATGAGAGCCGGTCCAAGGCGGCGACCAGCAGCCGGCAGGATTCGACAGCGGCAGTCGGCGGCGCGCTTCGCTCCAGGGTTCCACGTTTCACGTGGTGCCGGGGCGCCTGGGCCGGCTCGGTGGTTCGGAGATGACCGCGATCGACGGGTTATGGCCGGGCGAGTCCATGATCTCGCTACTCAGCTCAACGTTCGGCCTGTACGGCGAACCACCGGGGGCGTTCGCCGTACAGGCCGGCCGGGGCTGTCAGTCCGTATTGGGCAGCGGTGATCTGGTCGGCGACGAACCCCGTCTGCTGATTGATTTCACCGAGGGACGGCCACTGCTGTCCGTGCGCGGAGAGCAGGTGGGTGAGCGCCGCAAGAACACCGTGCGACTGTGGGGGCAGGAGTACCACATTCACCGCTCACGGTTTCGACAGAAGTTGCATTTCGCGGTGACCGTCGGCGAGCGCACCGTTCTTCGGGCCCGGGAGCACTCCAATCCCAAAGCCACCGTCCGCACCCTGCGAACAGACAGCGATCCCGCGCTCGACCCCGTTGTCACACTCGCCCTGCTCCTGCTGACGGCACGACCCGACAAGATGGGCTTCCTCAACGAACTCTTCCGGAACTGAGACCAAGTCCTGCGACCGGAATTCCTACACTTCCTCCCAGAGCCGGAACGCGGCCCGGTATGCGCTGGGACTGACACCCACATGCTGGGCGAACCGGTGACGGAAGGTCGCGGACGAGCCGAAGCCGCAGCGCTCGGCCACCCGCTCCACCGGTAGGTTGGTGGTCTCCAGCAGCTCACGCGCCCGGTCCACGCGGGCGTGGAGCAGCCACCGCAGGGGCGTGGTGCCGGTCTGAGCCCGGAAGCGGCGGTTGAGGCTGCGAACGCTTGTGTTCGCGTGGCGAGCGATGCCGGCGAGCGTCAGCGGGAAATGCAGTTCCTCGCGCATCCAACGCAGGGTCGGCTGCAGGTCGGCGTCGTTGAGGACGGGAAGCGGGCGGCGAATGAACTGGGCCTGCCCGCCCTCACGCTTGGGGGCCATGACGACGCCGCGGGCGACGTCCGCCGCGACCGCGGGCCCGTGGTCGGTGAGCACTATATGCATGCACAGGTCAAGCCCGGCGGCGACGCCGGCGGAGGTGAGGATCTGCCCGGCGTCGACGTACAGAACTCCCGCGTCCACCTCGACCTGGGGATAGGAGTGTGAGAGTTCCTCGGCCACGCGCCAGTGCGTGGTGGCCCGGCGCCCGTCGAGCAGTCCAGCGGCGGCCAGCACGAACGCGCCGGTGCAGATGGACACGATGCGAGCACCGCGCTCCGCGGCCGTACGGAGGACCTCCAGCACCTCGGGCGCTACCGGAGGCGCGTCGTGAGCCAGACCGGGCACCACGACAGTGTCGGCAGACGCGGCATCACCGAGGGGGTGGCCGGGGCGGAGCTGGAAGCATGTGGTGTCGGCGGCCGTGGCGGCCACATCGTCAGATCCGCACACCTTGACCCGGTAGAGCGGCGCCCCGCCGGGCGCGTACGCGGCGGAGAACACCTGGCAGGGGACGCTCAGGTCGAACGCCACGACACCGGGGAACGTCAGCACGGCGACGGTGTGCATGGCCAGAACCTAGCGCACGACGGCACTTCCGCCACTGGTCGCGCTGGACCCTCGAATGCAGACTCGTGGCCCATGGAACGCAGAACCCTTCTCCGAAGCGCCGCCGTGGCCACCACCGGAGCGCTTCTTCCCGAAGACGCGGCCATCGCCCGTGCGTCCGCTGAAGACGCGGCCGTCACCCGTGCGTCCGGGCCGTCGTCCCTGCGGCGGGTACACATGGTTCTCTTCGATGGTGTCGAGGAACTCGACTTCGCGGCTCCGCTGGAGGTGCTCGACATCGCGAGCAAATTCGGCGCCCCCATTGAGACGACGCTGGTCACCTGTGACGGGCCGAGGACGGTCGTCGCCGGCTGCGGCACCAGGATCGAGGTACGCGCCCCCTGGGAGCCTGCCGGCGCGGATGTGATCATCGTCCCGGGCGGCGACGTGCGCGACCACACCCGGCCGGGCGTGGCCATGGAGATCAGGCGGGGCGTGATCCCCGCCGCGCTGCGGGCCACCCGCCGCCCGCGCCTGGTCATGGCGTCGGTCTGCACGGGCGCTCTCCTGCTCGGAGCGGCGGGATTGGTCAGGGGACGGCCTTGCACGACTCACCGGATGAGCAGGGACAGGCTGGCGGAGCAGGGCGGCAGGATCATCGATGCCCGCGTGGTGGACGACGACGACCTGGTCACCTCCGCCGGGGTCACCAGCGGCCTGGAACTGGCCCTCTGGCTCGTCCAGCGCGGCCACGGCATGGACATCTCACTCGATGTCGAGCGCGTCCTGGAGTACGAGCGCCGCGGCGCTGTCTACAGGGCCGCGCACAGATAACCGGTTCCCGGAACGCGGCGCCAGAACCTCCACGAAAGCCGGATCGGTTCAATCGAGGAGCCTCCAGCGCCGACGGAGACCGTACGGTTGCGAATGCGCGAGTCCGCCGAAGTCGAGCGTGCGTGGCGGGTCATGCAGCGGTGTATCGCCGAGGCGCACACGGCAGACGAGGAGTGAGCGACATGGGCGAGCGCAGGAGCTGGGGCGCCAAGCGGGCTGAGATCATGAGCAGGCCAGGAGCGGGTGCGGCATACGAGGCCACCAGGATCCGGTTCGAGTTGGGCGAGGCGGTACGGCTGCGCCGTGAGCAGCTCGGTCTGACCCAGAGCGAACTGGCCGAGCGCGCGGGGTTGAAGCAGCCGGCGGTGGCGCGCTTCGAAGCAGGCGGGACGATGCCGACCATTCCGATGCTGGAGCGGCTCGCGGAGGCTCTGGAGATGCGGCTGAGTGTCCAGTTCCAGCCACTGCGCGAGGCGAGCCGATCCTCCAACACCTTTACCTCAGCCACCGGTAAACCGATTGACGGTGTGCGTACCGTTGGATCATCCCGGAGCCGGAGCGCCCTCGCCGGAGGTTGTCGTTTGCCCTGTCCGAGTTGGGGCGGGGTTGTGAGGTGAATCGTGTCTGCTCGTGATCGTAGATTGGCTCGGGGCGCGTCGTGGCCTTTGACCCGGTCGGATCTGGAGGAAGGGCTCGGGAAGAGTTTCGAGCATGTTCGTGAGCTGAACTTCTGGGGCGAGGTGCCGGGGGGCTGGCCTCTGGCGGTCAGCTGGCGTCCGGGCCGTGTGGGCGGTATCCACCCGGAGGTCTATGGGATCGCGCTGTCGGTTCATCCTGTCCGGTCAGTGGATCGTGCTGAGGTCCGGGAGGCACTGCGCAAGATTGTCCTGCCGGAGCTCCGCGGTTGGATAGCTCACGCGGTGACGGCTACCGAGGTTTGGAAGGCCGCTTCTCACTTGCGGCAGTGGCGGTGGACGGAGGATCGAGTGTTCGAGCCGGAAGAGAGGTCATGAGGGGCTCGGCGATGGGCGTGAAGGTCAGCACTGATCGGGTGAACGGGCGCGGAAGAAGGCATGGATCTGTCGAAGGCGGCCGGGCCAGTCCACACTCGCCACGGTCGCCTTGATATCAACTTAACTTCAGGTTCTACGGTGCTTACATCAGCGATCATTCATAGGGAGCACCGCACATGAAGACCCAGCAGATCTCCGACGCCGAGCTGGCCGCACAACCGGCCGCGTACTGGACCGGAGTGGCCTACGAGGCCATCATCGCGTTCATCCGAGCCCAGCAGGCCGAGCTCGGCTTCACCCAGCCCCAGTACTGGTTGCTGCGCAACCTGTCGAAGAACGACATCTCACCCGACGGCTACGGCATGACCATCTCCGAACTCCAGCAGGCCATGAGCTCCTACCTCAGGCCCGAGGACGACCTGGAGACCGAGGCGGAGGTCCTGCTGCGGCGTGGCTGGCTTACCCGCGACGGCGAGGGGCGGCTGTGGATCACCGAGTCGGGGGACGAGGCCCGCGCCGACCTCAAGCGGCACGCCCCGGCAATCCGCGACCGCATCCACCAGGGCATTGACGACGCCGACTACGTCACCGCCCTGAAGGTGCTCCAGCAGATGATTCAGAACACCGGCAGCACCCCGGTCTAGGCATTCTGCCGTCAAGAGGTCGGGCAGTGCCATGGGTGGTCTTTGTAGTGGACATCCGGGCGCTACAGGTCAGGGCCACAACCACAGTCGCAGCCACAGGGCGAGGCCCGCGAGGACAATGATGATCGACGCACCGATGAGGACCTTCCCGAGGGCGGAAGCCGGTTTCAGCTTTCCCGGGGTGGGATCGAGTCCCTGGAAGCGCCTGCGATATGACGTTTTCTGGTTGTTGCCGTCATCCTCGGGGGCGGTCATTCGGTCGAGGCCGGCTTTGATGTGGCTGGTGACGGGCCTTCCGGCCAGGCCCAGGCTGCGCACTGCGCCGCCCGCCAGTGTGTGGAGCAGCGTCGAGGCCGTTCCGGGTGCGCTCTCGGCCACGATCGCGAGCAGGAACGTCTGGGGAGGGAAGTCCAGGTACCCGAGGATCTCCTCTATGTCGGCTGAGGTGAGCTGCCGGCGATAGCTCACCCGGAGCACGTTCTGGTAGTAGATGACGCTCTCCTCGGCGGCGCAGATGGAGCTGATCGCCTCGGTGAGGTAGCGGTGTCGGGTCAGCGCGTATTTGATGGCCTCCATGGCCCGCGGATCGGTGGGCGGGGCGCGGTGCTCGGCCTCGGATATAGCGATGTCCAGCACCTTGCGGTTGCGAGACTGGATGGCGACGCGGAACAACTCGTCCTCCGACATGCCGTCGAGGATCATGTGCAGTTGCTCGCGGCCCAACAGGCTCGCGATGAGCAGCTTGCCCGAGGGGGCGCTGGTGGGCAGGATGCGGCTCATCGCGGCGAGCAGCGCCGGCGGGAGGACGAGCTCCTTCCGGAACGATCCACCAAGGTCGACCAGCATCTCCTCGACATCGGCCGCACGCGCCGGCGACCCGTACAGCAGCCGTAGCAGGATCTCAAAGAAATGTTGCACGACGGGCGAATCGGCCAGCCGTTCGGGCGGACGGATGGGGTTCGCTCTGATGAACACCCGGTAGGTCTTGCGATCGTGGTCCGCCACACGACCGTGAGCCCTCTGCGCCAGCTGCGCGTTGAGGACGCCGAGCCGCTGCCCGTCGGCGTTCGCGATGCTCTCACGGCACTGGTGCAGCAGCTGCTCAACCGAGGGCGCGGCGGCGGCGTGCTGCTCGACCTGCGCTGGAAGCTGGGGGGAGGGACGGCCGCGGAGCAGCCTGGACGCCGCGGCACGGTGGGAGGCGTCGTTGAAGTCGCGCGGTTCGGCCGAGGCCGTGAGCCGCCTCATCAGCTCACAAAGGTCATCGCCCTGATAGCGCTCCAGTTCCCTCTCGTAGAACAGCGCCTGGGGCATGATCGACATCGCCGGGTCGTCGGCCTCCCAGGGCAGCTCCCAGGCCCCGTGGGTGGGCGGCATCTCGGCGAAGGAGAGGCGGATCCGGTGCCGGGAAGCACTGTTGGTCCATGTGGAGACCGCCAGTGTGCGGCGGAACCCGTACGGGAGCAGCGCCGCCACGGCGTCCAGGAAGTCCAGCCGCTGGTCCAGGGAGAGATGGCCGGCCCGCACCATGCAGACGGGCCGCCCGGTAAGCAGAAGCGCCGCCGCCCGCCGTGCCGTGCCGTTGACCTGGCCGGCGAGATGACGCTCGTCGTACGCCGCGAGGGAGAGCTGGAAGGGCGCGTCTCCGGAGAAGTTCTCCCTCATCAGCGCCTCGTACAGGGCCCGGTACGACACCCTGGTCGACTCGGAGGCGACATCCGCCCAGCGTACGCAGACGTAGTACGTCATCGCGTACGGGCGTTGGAAGCCGTCCTGGGAGTCCGGCTCGGTCTGCAGGGACAGCCCCAGCCAGGACTCGCCATCAGTGCTGGAGAAGTAGTTGGTCGCCACCCGGGGGAGAGCCTTGGGCTCCATGGTGCCGGAGGTGAACGCCTTGAGCCACGTGCCGAACTCCGCGTTGGTGATCGCCCCCGTGCTGCAGCCGATCACGCTGTAGTCGTCCAGGCTCTCCGGCGTCTTGCCGAGGATCGCCCAGTGGGCGGTCAGCCGTTCCATCGCCTGCTCCTCATCGCGCCGGGCCGGAGCATGCGGCCGAGCCAGATCACGGGCTCCATGACGTTCATGGGGCGGATGGCCCCCCGGATCGTCAGCCCGCCGTTCGCGTTGTCGATGACGTTCAGGAAGTCGTCCGGGTCGAAGCGGCCGAGATCTTCGTCGATGAACAGGCCCACCGCCGACGTCACGAAGTACCTGATGCGGTCCTCGTGGAAGAACGCCTCGATCAGGTCGAGGATCATCTCCGTGTTGTGGTCCTGGGCGTCCCGGCACAGCAGCCGGAAGAAGTCGCGGACCCGCTCCTCGGGCACATGGGGGATTCGCAGCTCATCGCCGGGATCCCGCTCCGTGTACCCCTCTTCGATCGCGGTTCTCAACACCTTCGGGTCGTCGTACTTGGTGATGCAGACCGCGATGTGGTGGGGTAGTTTGCCGTCCTCGTACTCGTCGCCGACGAGCATCCGCCCGGCGACCTCGTGCAGCGCGGCGTCCAGGTGCTTGAAGGCGTCGCCTACCCGGGCCTCGCGGTCCGGGTCGAACATGTAGATCAGCCCGCGGCTCTTGACCAGGCTGTCGACCAGGGCCTTTTTGTCGATGTTCGACTCGGACTCGGCGTACAGGTCACCGCGCAGGTCCAGGAAGTCGAGCTTGATCTTCGGAGCCTTCCCCTCACGTGTCTTCCACGGCCACCACCATCGTCTGTGCGGTGCCTCCGTAGGGCCGATGATCAGCCAGCTGTAGTGGGTGAGGGCCTCGGTCGGGGCCGGGAACGTGCGCGTCTGTAGCAGCGTCGTGCGCAACTTCGCCAGTTCCGTCCGGGACACCGGGTTCTCCCCGATGAGTCTCCAGCCCGCGTCGGGGGCCTTGTTCAGCGCGATGCTCAGCGCCGCCAGGAAGGCGGTCTTGCCGCTGCCCGAAGCACCCCACATCGCGATGTCAGGCTCGCGATCGCGCTCGGGATCGGCGGGGGCGGAGTCAGTGTCGGCCACCGATGTCCTCATTCTGGGAGACGAAGGGAAGGGAGAGCGCGGCGGCAGGCGGTGTCACCAGGCCGAGCCGGATCATGAGTTCTTCCACGTTCACCGCATCCACCTGGAACAGCGCGGCCGAGCCGAGCCGATGCCAGGGGGACGAGGGGGCGGTGGGCGGATTGTCGCAGATGACCGCGCTCCTCAGGTCGTGGCGCTGTTCCATCTCGCGCAGCAGTGTCAGCCAGTCGTACCGCGCGGGGCAGGGGGGCACACGGTCGAGGCCGGACCGAGGCGGATGCGGAGGCCGCGCCCCGATGGTGAGCAGTGCCGTCCGCGTATTGACCGGCTGCGGGAGCAGCCGGGTGCTGACCTCCGCGAGCACGTCCTCGAGTTGGGCGCCGTTCGGGTAGGTCGGCGCGGTGGGCTGCAGAGACTCCAGGGCGGCCCGTGCTTCCGCAGCGGACGCGGACCAGACGGCCAAGGTCGGTTGGGTTCGGTCTGTATGCCGGGTGCCGAACACGTGGGTGCCGTATCCCACGACGGACACCTGGAGTTGCTGGAGGTCGAGACGGCGCTCGGCGAGAAGGTCGATGATGTAGCCGGCCCAGTGGCAGCGAGCCTCGAACTCCTTCGCGGTCCCCGCCGTCTCTATGGCGCATACCAGGTGCGCGGGCCGGGGCGCGGGTTGCAGCCGCGACGGCAGCGTGGCCACCACTTCCGCCCACGACCGCGTGTCCGGTTGGAGGCCGGGGATCCCGGGAAAACGGACGACGCCTGGCCGCTCCAGCACCGCCCGCAGGAGATATCGTCCCGGCGAGAGCGGCGCGTGGTCGACCGACAGCAGCTCCGAAGGCTGGAGCGGGCCTGCCCAGGCGGAGACCGCGAGCAGCATGCCTCCCGCGTCGGTGCACGTAACGGTCACATGGGCGTCATCCCCGGGCTTCGCGCCGGGGCCGAAGAGCCGCCGTCCCACCAGTTCGAGTCTGCCGTCGTCCGCGCGCTTCCGCACCACGATCAGGTCGTACGCCTGGCGCAGGGGCGCGCCGGCGACCAGTTCATGGAGCAGCTCCTCGACTTTGACCTCGGACACCTCGACAACCTGGGCCGATGGGTGCCACTGCCGCAGCGCGCGCACGGCCGCCTCCTGCTCCTGCCCGTCGGCGGAGCGCAGTACCACCACCGGGTCACCCTCGTCGGCGGAGATCAGATCGCGGGCGACCCGGAGCACCGCGTCGTAGACGCCATCGCCGGCGGCGGTCAAGGTGGACCACTTGGCAGCGGCCCTGCGAGTGTGGTGGGTCGTGCCGACCTCGTCGGCGCGGACCTCGAAGATCCGTGTTCCGGCAGCGTCGATCTCCACGACGACCAGCCGTTCCCTGAACGAGCCGATCAGATCGGCGAGATAGCCACGCAACCCGCCCTCTGCGAAATGGTTCAAAGAGCTCCCCGCCCGCTTCGGACCTTTATCCGGTGCGAATTACGTTCTAGCATCTTTGATGGAGCATGTGGCGATAAGGGCTGATTGGCAATATCTTGTCCGTTTTCTGATAGTTTGCGATCGCTGTCAGCCATCGAGATAGCCGCGCACGGCGGACTGTCAGATGCTGTCTTCGCGAGTTGACGTTACCCTTTTGTTATAAGTCGGGATTGCCGATTGTTTATGGTAGTCAGTGGATTACCCACGGGGTAGGGCGTACAAGGTCCTGTCCCTTTCCCCCGGAGCCGCGCGTGGTCGGTAGATGGTTGATCGTCTTGTCGGGTGCCCGTCCGGACGTGCTGGACAAGTGCAAGGGGGAGCGCGCCAGATTCCACGGCCTGGGTGGCGCCATCCTGACCACGGCCTGTATCGCCGCCACCTCCATGACGTTCGCGTTAGCCTCGGCGCTCAAGGTGTTCCCGCCCCTCGCCGTCCTGATCGGCCTCGTTTGGGGTGTGGCGATTCTGAGCCTGGACCGTTGGCTCGTCACATCCCTGCCGGCCCGAGGCGGACGGCGCTTGTGGCTCGCCCTGCCCCGGGTGCTCCTCGCGTTGCTGCTGGGGGCCGTCATCTCCACGCCGCTGGTCCTGCAGATCTTCAAGCCCGAGATCGACGCCAAGATCGTTGACATCCAGCAGGAGAGGGTCGACGCGTTCACCCGCGCGCAGCAGGGCGGCGAGACCGGCCGGCGCATAGCCGCTCTGGAGAAGTCCGCGGCGGCTCTGGAAGCCGTGATCGCCTCCCGCGGGGAAAGCGCGCTTGATCCGGCGACCGACCCCCGGATCCAGGAATTGAGTAAGACGCGCGAGCGGGCGGTGAAGCAGCGGGACGCGTTCTACCAGGAATGGCAGTGCCAGCTGTACATCGGGCCGCCCAAATGTGCGAAGAAGGGCTCCGGGCCTCTTGCGAAGGCGGCGGAGGAGGCACATAGGACCGCCCGAGATCGGGTGAACGACATCGACAGGCAGATCGAGCAGCGCAGGAAACGGCTCAGCGACACTCAGGAGGCCGGAAAAGCGAGCAGACTGGCTCAGGCGGAGCAGGATCTGCCCGGCGTACAGACGGAGCTGAACAAACTGACCGAGCAGCAGGCGCGGCTCAGGTCCGTCTTCGCCACCGAGATCCAGGGATCCGACGGCCTGCTGCTGCGGCTGGAGGCGCTCAGCAGGGTGTCGCAGGACAACCCGACCCTCAACATGGCGAGGATCCTGCTGTTCCTGTTCATCCTGCTCATCGAGTGCCTGCCGGTCCTCGTCAAGCTGATGCAGCGGCCTGGTAGTTACGACATGATCGCGGCCGCGTTGGAGAAGCGGGAGGTCAACTCGGCCATCGACCAGATCTACGAGGCAGACAGGCGGCCACCGCGCGCCACTTGGCGGGACGGCACGACCCGGCCGTACATCGTGGACGAGCCGCGTACCGAAGTCTTCTACAACCCCGATACGTCTTCTCCGCCCTCGCAGGGGCCGCCGCAGGCGGAGCGCCACGAGGACAGGAGCTTTGAGGACGAGGCACTCCGCAATCTCCGAGACAACCGCGACTCCCGGCTGGCCGGGACGGGCGACGGCCGACGGGCCGACTACACCGGACTGAACGATGATTGGTAAGCGCATCGCCGGCCGGTTCGTCATCGAGGCGCAACTCGGCAGCGGCGGCATGGGACGGGTCTGGCGCGGCCAGGACCGCAAGCTCGACCGCGTGGTGGCGCTCAAACAAGTACGGGCGGACATCGGCCACCTGCCCGAGCTGAAGACACGGGCAGAACGCGAGGCACAGGCGCTGGCCCGGATCGACCACCCGGGCATCGTCCGAGTCCACGACGTGCTCGACGCGCCTGACGGCCCCTGGATCGTGATGGACTACGTGCAGGGTGCCGTGCTCGGCGCGCTGATCGAGAGGGGGCCCTTGTCCGAGCCCGCCGTGGTGCGGATCGGCGCCCAGGCGCTCGACGCGCTCGCCGCCGCGCACGCGGTAGGGGTGCTCCACCGCGATGTGAAGCCGGACAACATCCTGATCACCGCTTCCGGCGGGGTCGTCCTGGTGGACTTCGGGATCGCCGCCATCGAGGGTCACGAGCGCATCACCATGCTCGGTCACGTGATCGGCACCCCGGACTTCATAGCCCCCGAGCGGCTACGGGGTACCCCGGCAGGAGAGGCGGCCGATCTGTGGTCGCTCGGCGCCACGCTCTACACGGCCCTGGAGGGACATCCGCCGTTCCGCAGGGGCACCGAGGAGGCCACCAAGTTCGCCATCCTCACCCTCCCCCCGGACCCCATGACCCGGACGAGCAGGCTCAAGCCGACGATCAACCGGTTGCTGGCCAAGAGCCCGGCCACCCGGATGGCGGCCGGTGAACTGGCGCAGATGCTGGAGCAGACCGCCGGGCGCGATCCTAAGGTGGAAGCGCACTGGACGTCGCAAGGCACTGCCACGAAACCGCCTCCGCCTCCCCGGGCGAACGGGGCCGGAGGGATGAGTGACCGCACTCCCGGAGGGAGCGGCCGAGGAAGAAACGGCGGTGCCGCCGGCGGGGGAGACAGCGCAGGAACGGGTGGTGGCGCGGCGGCGCAACGAGTGCGTCGGGCGCTCGTCGGCGCCAGCGCCGCAGAACGGGGCTCGATGATCCTCACGCTGCCCGCCGCCGAGGCGGCGATACTCCTCGCCGAGCGATGGCAGCTGTTCACGACCGCCGCAGTGGAGGAAATCTGCCGCCAGGCGACGAAGAGCGCGAAGATCCTGCAAATGCTGCTCCCGCACCGCGTGGGCTGGCTGATGGACCAGGTACGCGACCCAAGCCTCGTGGCCGGGGTCGTGCTGGCGATGGACACCCACCACCGCGGACGCGTGCTCGGTCACATGCACGATCGGCATTCCGCGGCGGCCATCGAGGCGATGGCGGCCATCGACACCCGACAGGCCGGCCTCGCTGTCGCCGCGATGCCGGAGGACCCTGCCGGTCAGGCGCTGAGCCGCCTTTCACCGGCCACGATCGCCGGGTTGCTCGTGCATTGCCGGCCGTCCTGTCGCGACCGCCTGCTGTCCCTGCTGTCGTCTGCGACCCGCGAGGACGTTGAGCGGAGACTCGCCGCCGAGGGATAGCCGTCACTCCTGGTCCCCAGCCGAAGCGCGGTCAGCTTGGGAATTACACGGATCACCGCTCGTAGGGTGGCTGACCTGCGGCTGGGGTCGGTCGTGAGTGACTGGTGGTTGACATCTCGTTACCGGGGTTAATGGCACGATGATCAAAGCTCTGAGCTGGGCTCAGTGGCGGACTCGCCGGCGAGGGCACGAAGCCGCTCGATCTCGGCGGAGATCTCACGATCGCTGAGCACGGACATGACGGTGATGCCTTGCGGGCCCGGTGCGCTGTGGTGCTTGCGCAGGGAGAAGCCGAGACCTGCCCGAAGCTCTCCCAGCTCCCGGCG
The DNA here is from genome assembly GCF_042898655.1 of Streptosporangium sp. NPDC000396. Lineage (NCBI taxonomy): Bacteria > Bacillati > Actinomycetota > Actinomycetes > Streptosporangiales > Streptosporangiaceae > Streptosporangium > Streptosporangium sp. NPDC000396. The sequence goes on along the minus strand of NZ_JBIAZA010000027.1, from coordinate 16,495 downwards.
GAGCGCGTCGCGTTCGGCGATCAGTTCTTCCAGGTCGTCCAGGGTGAAGAGTGTCTTGGAGGGGCCGTTCATGGTCCAGCCGTGCTGGCCGGGCTCCCAGAAGATCTCGACCGCGATGCCTTCGTGGGGATCGCCGCCCTCGGTGACGTCCTGGGCGGTCGTGACGTTGACCTCCTCCACGCGGAGGGACCAGTTGTCCCCGTCGTGGACGTCGATCACGACGGGGGTGTCATCGGGCAGGCCGGTGAGGTAGTCGATGAGCTGGCGGACGGTGAGCATGAGCGCAGGGTGGCACGGATTACGCACCTGCGTACACCCCGCCCGCCTGCTCATCCCGGAGCCGGAGCGCCCCCGCTGGAGGCGGTGTTTGCCTTCTGGGAACCCTTCCAGGGGTGGGGCTGCTACCTCATCAAATACTTGATGCAGAGACCTTGGCGAGGGAGCCCGGCAGAGCATGGCGTGGTTTCGCAGCAATGGCCAGGACCTTCAGCAACGGACCATTGAAGAAGCACGGCGGGCATATCAGGAGGGACGCACAGTCTTTGTGTCCCGTCTTCGTTCCAAGAAAGAGAACGCGAACTCCTGGGCCGTGCCAGACGCAGCAGAGCTGATTGAGGGCATCGAGCGTGAGGGGTGGGAGCTCAGCCATATGTCGGAGGCCCTGTTCGGAGACTACTATGCACAGATGACGTGTGTTTTTCCGGCGCCGGTAGTCGCAGCGTTTTAGCGGCGGCGCCACCTTGATGCCTATAAGAACAATTCGACCAGCTTTTCGCCGGAGGGCACATTAGTCGAGCAGTTCAGGACGGTGTGCTATGAGCGCTCTGCGAGCTGTGATGTACCGCTCGTGGAACTCTTGGGCGATGGCTTCGCGGCGATAGCGCTGGCGTAAGACGCGGTCGAGGTCTCCGGCGCGGTTAACAAGGTCGGTGAGTGATCGGCGGTCGATGTCGAAGGCGGCCATGCCCTGTTCGATGGCGGTGTCGAGGTCGCCGCGTCGGGCGTTAATGATGCCGAGGTCTATGTGGGCATCGGCGACGCGCATGGGGGCGTTGGAAGTGCCGTCGGGGCGGGTGTGCATCTGGATCGTTTCCAGGGCGTGTTCTTCGGCGCGGTCGTTGTCCTCAAGCCAGGTGTAGGCGGTGGCGGCGTAGAAGACCCACTTGGCGTGGTCGAACACGAAGTGATGGTCGGGATTTCCGGGGATCGGGAGCTTGGCGAGAATGTCGGCTCCGCGGGTGAGGGCTTTGTCGGCTTCGCGGCGGTCGCCGATGCGGGCCAGTCCGCGGGCTTCTTGCAGGGTGAGCTGGACCATGGCACTGGATTGGCCGGCGGCGGCCTGGCCCATGCGGGCGGAGGTGACCACGTCCTCGTAGCGGCCCTCGACCAGGGCGAACCACGCCGACATCTCATAGGCCCAGCCCATGAGTTCGCCGTGGCCGATCTGGCGGCCCATCTCGTAGGCGGTACGGCGGGCGGTCTCGGCCTCTTCCCGCTCGCCCAGGTCGTAGTGGACGCAGCCGAGTAGCGCGGTCAGCCATCCGGTGATGACCAGAAGCTCGCGATGCTGGTCAAGGGTGACCCGGCCGGACAACAGGCGGGTGATCTGGGCGAGGCGTTTCTGTGTCCGGTCGCGCAACGTGGCGGCGGAGACGACAGGGTAGGCGCGGCACAGCAGGTCGACGGCCTCGGCGAGAGCTTCGAGGGTGCCGTTCCCGACGTCGGACGCCTGGAGCTGCTGGGCCAACTCCATGGTGCCGTAGAGGTCGGCCTCGGCTCGGAGCGCGTCCACGGGCGTCACGGTGGCCTCGATCAAACGACTCTGACCGCGCCGGTTCTGACGGAACCCCAGGGCTTCGGGCTGCAAGCCGGTCAGCTGTGTGAGGGCAAGCCGGTAAGACGTGTGCGGCCACAAGACCTCGCCCGCTTCCCAACGTCTGATTCGCTCCTCATCACACGTCAGTCGCTCGGCGATGCCGATCGGAGTGGTGTTGATCCGATCGGCCATATCGGCACGGGTCAGATGGTGCTCGTTGCGCCATGCCCGGAGTTGGACGTTCGGGATGTTGTCTGGCATCTCGGGTCTTCCTCCCGGCTGGGGGCTCAAGAGGGGGAGCGAAGGGGGGCCTTCTGGGGATCCTGCCGTCTCCGGTTTGCCGGTGGACTTGTACTCGAGCAACCACGGTACGTCAGCCCGCCTTCCGCCGCAGGGGCACGGATCAAAACGAGGAGATGGTGACGGTGACCCGGCGAGACGAGTCCATCGAGAAAACACCCTGCCCCTCACACATGAGAACCGGAATGTCTCGAATGCTCGCAAGCGGCCGGGCCGAAAGGAACGCCAGATGAATCCGATCATGCAAGTCATCGCGGCCCACCTGTACGAGCAACAGCAGCAAAAAGAGGCCCGCCTCCTCACACAGTTGCGTGATGCCCTCCTGCGGCTCGGCATCCCCGCCGAACTGCGCGACAACGACACCGCGCTGATGGTTCCCCGTCCACAGGTGGGACTTCCGGTGTGGGTGTTCGTCGGGTACGGCGGAGCCTTCTACTCCTGGCAGTCCGCCGAGAAGCGCCACCCGGTGAGCGACGTGGACGGCGCGGCCCAGGTCTTGGCCGACTACGTCGGTCGATAGGCGGGCACGGCGAGGCAACGAGTCCCCCGACCTGGAGGGGGTCGGGTGACACTTCCCCTGTCTCGTCGTTCCCTTCATCTCCCGGCAGGCAGAGATGCCGATGCACGCGTCCACCCCCGGTGTGCGTCCTTCCCCCGCTCCCTGCCTGCCGGGACTCTTGTCTTCTCCAGCCTTCCTGTCAGCATGCGCGAGCAAAGATGGATCGAATCCCAGCAGGGCAAGGGCCGGTCGTGCGCGGCTGTCCGGCGGTCACCCCGGCAGAACAGCCTCGACCCGGGCGGGCATATCTGACCGCTCCCGCAGGGCCTTCGTGAGCATCTTCAGTCGTGCAAAGGCGTGCGATTCGATCACATCGTGGAACAGATCGCCGCCCGCATGCCTGCGACGGATGAGGCCAAGTAACTCGGCATGCCGAAGAACACGTCGCTGCTGGCCGTCTACGGCGTGGCCCGGGATGCCTCCGGTAACGCCCTGGCCGTGGTAAAGGTGCTGCTCCCCGCCGACCGTCACGAGCTGGAAGATGCCTACCCGATCGGTTAACAGCCGGGTACCCCTACGGCCTTGTCCGGTGGCGCCGTACAGATTTCGGGCTGACTGGGCGTAGTGGCGGGAAAGATGCGGTCAATCGGTAGTAGCTCCATGCGTATGGCAACGAAGAGAAGGGCCATCAGGGGGGTGGCGAACAGCACCGCCGCCACCCACCTTCTAGTCACCAAGGAGACCAGCAACCCGATGACCGGCACGCCGACGCCAACGGTCACGGTGGCGACGGCGAAAACGGCGGCCAACTGCGCGTTGTTCGGCTCTGTTCCTGCCAGGGCAAAGCCGTTCTCGAAGGTCAGCAACGCCAGGAGCAGCGTTCCGACGAGCCAGAAGACCCCCAACCAGAGCAGTCCCGCGCCACGGCCCCCCGAGTATCACCAGACCCCATGATCAAGATTATTCGCCACCCCACCCCGGACGAATAGCGCAAAACGCTCACATTCACCTGAGTGAATCCGTCTGACGAGAAAAACCCATTGGTCGTCGGCTCATGAGGTAGGTGAGCCAGCTACGGGAGTAGCTGACCGTGGACGGCTTTGATGCCGACGAACCCAAGGGCACATAACTCACCAGACCATCCCAACGGTCCAGTGTCGACCCTTGAGTCCGCCGGAACCATGGGCTTTCAGGGGCCAGTGGTATCGGCGAAATTTTCGCCGTATATGCAGGTCAAAGTCTTGTTGGCGACCTATGGGCGTGACGTGGAAGAGTGCCAGGCGACCTGCGTCGACGTTGTTTCCTCCGCTGTCGCCACTGGGACCCCGAGTGGCGACGGTTACGCAGGCACCGGGTCCTGCTCCCGGCCCTGCCCTGCCCTGCCCTGTTCTCCCTGCCGGGTCTTACTTCCAGACGGCCTTGCCGAGGATGCTCTCGAGGCCCGGTGTCTTCCAGTGGACCTGGCCACACGGAAGGTTCTGGCGGAGTTCGCCACGGGCAAGGGGAGCTCGCAGGTGTTCTTCAGCCCTGATGGGACCAGGCTCGCGCTCTCGCGGCGGCTCGGGCGGGGGCACGCCGTGGAGCTCTGGGACTGGCGGTCCCATCGCAGGCTGTGGCAGACATCGACCCGCATGCCCCTCACCGTGGCGTTTTCCCCCGACGGGCGGCGGCTGGCCGTCGGCGGCCCCGACCAGCGAATCCTCGACACCGCCGGTGGCAAGTTGATCGGTGAGCCGTTCGGCGGCGACGCGGCCGCCACCGGCGACCAGGTGTGGTTCACTCGCTCGGGCAAGATCCTGGTCGTGCACGACTCGCGCGGGCGCATCACCCGCTGGGACACCGCCACCCGGCGCGGCATCGGCATGCCCACGCGCGATGTCTTCGCCGGGAGCGCCTCCTACTCGCCCACAGAGGATCTCATCGCGTTCGCGCAGGGCGAGGGCCATGTGCTGCTGTTCGACCCGATCTCGGGAAGCAGCCTCGGCCGGTCCGCGGACACGGGCGGCGGGCTGGCCTCAGGCACGGGCGACCTGAAGTCCGTGGCCTTCACCTCCGACGGGACGCAGGTGCTCGCCGTGAACGGCCACGGCACGATCAACAGATTCCCCGCCGCCGCGCAGGCCGTCGCCGAGGCCGTCTGCGCCCGGGCCGGAGGGGCGCTGACCCCGCAGGAGTGGGCGGCCCACATTCCCTCGCTTCCCTTCCGGGAGGTCTGCCCGTCCCCAGATGACCGGTCCGCGCCTTAGCTTGTGATTTAACCTGTGCGGCGGCTTATGGCTTTTCAAGTGGGGCGGACGTATGCCTCACCGGTGGTCAGAACGCGCCCAACATCGTGGCATGGAGCGGGTGACGGGAATCGAACCCGCGCTGTCAGCTTGGGAATCGGGTTGATCTGCACGGTGCGTATATGGTTCGCCGGGCTTCCTGCTACGCAACGTTGACAAGCGGCCCAGCGGTTCGCCGCCGCGTCCCCGCGTTGACCGCTGTATCGGGCACGGATCGGGCACGGCCAGGCTCAAAACGCGAGCAATCTTCGAGCGCGGCGCGGTCACTGGCAGATTTCCGCCATGCCGCCGAAACCCGGGCCGGCGGTTAACCTCCGGCCCGACCGGGGGGTTAACCCCACGGCCTATCCGGGGGCATATCGGGTGGTTACACGGAGCGCATTCGCTGAGGCTGATGGACGCATCAGCACCGTCCAAGGCGGGTTCGTTCAAATGGCTACGACCCCCCGATCCTCAGCTGGAGGTCCCGTTGACCGTCCTTGCAACATGTCTCAGCGCGATGCGCGGCTGGCACCGCCCGCTGGTGGCGAACGCGACACTCATGTTCACCCTGACGTTGGTCTCCGCCGTCGGTCTGTTCGTCGACGATCGCCTGCTCATGGGCGAATCGGTCTGGGTGAAGCCGATGAAGTTCGGCTTCGCCATGGGGGTGTACGGCCTGACTCTGGCGTGGCTGCTCAGCAAGCTGAGCAAGGGCAGACGTTTCGGCTGGTGGCTCGGCACCGTTTTCGCGGTCGCCGGTCTGCTGGACGTCGGTGCCGTCGCCTACGCTGCCGCGCACGGCACCGTCAGTCATTTCAACAACAACGCCGAGCCTGTCGCTCAAACCGTACGGACGGTGTTCGCCATCGGCGTCGGGCCGCTCCTGCTGATCACTTTGATCATCGCGGTCCTGGTCCTGATCCAACGCACCGGCGACCGCGCCATGACCCGTGCCCTGCGCGCTGGACTCGGGCTTGCCATCGCAAGCATGGTCGTGGCCCTCTGGCTCGGCAACTCCTCAGGCACAACACCCCGCACGGTGACCGATGCCAACGGCAACCCGGTGTCCATGAAAGGCGGCCACGGCATCGGCGACCCCGACGGCAACGGAATGTTCCTCACCAACTGGAGCACGACCGGCGGCGACCTCCGCGTACCGCACTTCGTCGGCTTGCACGCCATCCAGGTGCTGCTGCTCATCACAGCGATCCTGAATTTACTCGCGACCAGTCATGGTTGGCTCCGCGACGAACGGGTCCGGGCCCGGCTGGTCGGCGTCGCCGGCCTCGGCTACACCGGTGTGTTCGCAGCGCTCACCTGGCAGGCGAAGCGAGGCATCCGGGTGACCCATCTCGATCGGCAGACACTGATCGCCTTCGCAGGGGTAGCGGTGTTCACACTCGTGACGGCCGCCGTAGTAGTCGTCGCTGCGCGTCGGCGGTCTGCGTCGCCCCCCGACGCGATGCCCGCCCAGATCTGCTCGGCCGCATCTGTGCATGCCTCGCCGTCGCCCTCGGTCAGATCCCGCTCGTAACGCTGAAATTCGGTAGAAGTCATGACAGATAAAACCAGAATTCCATCGTCGCAGACCTGGTCAACGGCTACCTTGACGCCTCACGGAGGCGGCGAGGTGCCCGATGAGGCCGTGGTGGAGATGCGGCGCGTGTACCTCCCGGGCAGGCCCCTGGCCTGCCCGGCAACGCCGACCCGAGGGGTCGCAGAGACTCTGGGGTCAAGGGCGGCCCGCAAGGCCGTCGCGCAGCGACGCGAAGCGCCCTTGGCCTTGGAGGGGCGCGGTCCCGCACCCTCTGCGCCGCTGCAAGAATCGAGATTCATAAGGCGAAGCCCTGGCGGGACATCAGCCTGACCCGGGCCTTTCGCGTGGAGCGGTGACGGGAATCGAACCCGCGCTGTCAGCTTGGGAAGTCTCTAACGCATCTGGTCGGTGACCTGAGGAAACGCTGACCTGCGGGGGAGCGCTCCGGCTGCCCGTGATTCCCCGTGAGTCCCCCTGGGTCATCCTCCTGACGGGCACGCAACGGGCACGGTCTGACCTTCTGATCCCTGGGTCCCTAAACGATCTCCAGGATCGTTCAGAGCCGTTCGCTTTGCCGTTCTCGAGGCTCCGGCCGTACGGGTCCGTCCGGCCAGTTTCCGTTCCAGTGACTCCCCAGGTGGCTCCCAGAAGTCCAGGCGAGCATGCACGGTCAGTTCCCGGCCAGGAGAAACATCGCAGCCAGGTCGCCAGCCGACTCGTCGACGTCTTGAGAGCCATCGATGTCCAGGACCGGCAAGTCCTGCCTGAGAGCTTGGCGTCGTACCTCTTCGTCCCAGAGTTCGTCGCGGCCCAGCCGATTCACCATCGCCTCGGCGTGGTCACTGTTTCCCCAGTTGGCTCGCGCTCGGGCCGGGTCAGCGAATCGGGTTCCCAATGCATGGCGACGGAATTCGGGTGTTGGCAGCAGAAATACGGCTTGCTCACGCCACGTCAGCAATGGTGCAACGTCCGCAGGCAGCGTACGGAAATCGTCGACCAGCACGGGTCGATCGGTCGGCAGGGTCAGCAGGTCTTCGATGACGAGTCCGAATGTCTCGCCGTGCAGACTGGGCATGCTCTGGAAGAGCTCGTCCGGTGTACGGCCCGTCCATCTGTGTTCCAGGGGCGTTTGCAGCAGTGCGCACATGTAGGGATGGCGTTGTGGGGTGCACCGCTGGATGTAGCGATGTTCGGCCAGATCGCCGTCATACACGAACACGTCATAGCGTTCGGCCAAGACCCGGCTAAGGGTGCTCTTGCCTGCGCCGGTACCTCCAGCGATCCAGCGGACGTGCGCGAGCCGACGGATGAGATCAGCAGAGTCATTTTGGTTCAGGCTGGTCATGCCCGGCAGTCTCGCAAGATCGAGCAGCTGGAAACAGTCTTGTTTTCGCATCCCGTGCTGGCGAAGCTTGAAGAAGACGACCGATTCATACATGGCATGGCCGTGCCGGTCCCGCACTGTCGGCTTGGGAACTGCATCGATCACGGCCTGATGGGCGCTGAGGCGGGCGGAAAGCCGATCCTGGGCGACCGTGGTTGACTCCTCGTCACCCCTTTTAATGGCCCGCTAATGGCCCGGTGATTAGGTCGCGACCTGGTGTTTCTCACGCGACGCGCACACCTGGCCCGCTCGGTTGTCCCGGGTCGATGGTGGGCGCGATGATCAGGCTTCCACCTCAACCACCTACGGAACTCAGACCTGGCGCAGCGATCATCCCGGAGCCGGAGAGCTCCCGCCGGAGGCTCGTAGTTGAGGGGTGCCCGAGCCCGTATCGTCAGATTACAGAGATCATTCCGAGGATGCTCGGAGTGGCGGCCTGGAGATCGGGAAATGAGAGGTCAGCTTCGCTGAGTTCCTCCACAGTGTGAGTAGCCGCGATGGCGATCACCGTACATCCGGCTGCTTTGCCTGCCCTCACTCCATTGGGGGCGTCTTCGATCACGACGCATCGAGAAGGCTCGTACCCGAGTCGTTCTGCTGCCTTGAGGTAACCCTCGGGGTGCGGTTTGGAGTGCTCGACGTCTTCGCCGTAGATCTGGACCTGGGGAAGGGTGAGCCCGCCCAGCTTGAATCGTTCGTGCACGGGAGCACGACTGCCAGAGGTCACGATGGCCCACTGGTTTTGGTCCAGGCTGGAAAGTAGGTCTGCCGCGCCGGGAACGGGTGGGAAGGCGGCGTTGCCCTCCTGCTCCATGAGTTTGTTGAGGATCAGGCGCTCTGTGCTCGGATCCAGCTCCGGGGCAACGTCGCGGACGGTGTCCTCGGGGCGACGGCCATGTGTGAGGCTCCAGACCCATTCCTGGTTCAGACCGCGCATTGCGCTCCATGCGTTCCAGATCCGCCGATACGCAGCGTAGGAGTCCAGGAGTACGCCATCAACGTCGAACAGTAACCCAGCGATCATCATGTGCGTCATTATGGGCCTGGCCGCGTGCCGGAATCACCTGGGATGAGGCGCCTGCGCAAGTAGCGTGGCCGTGAGTCCCCGTGAATGACCCCTATAGTCCCTTGTTCACCCTGGCTAATGGCACGGTCGACCCGCTTGCCTCATTCGGCTAACCTGCCATGAGATCGATCTGTTCCGCTTGGTCGTCTCCCACGGAGATGGTGAACCGAACACCCATCGCTCTGCCGATCCGGTCAAGCATCTCCAGCGTCGGCACTCCACCGCCCAGCTCAATACGCGACAGAGCCGGCTGGGAGATCCCTGCTCGCCTGGCGACCTCGGCCTGAGTCAGGTTCCTCGCCACACGAACCTCACGAAGCCTGTCTCCCAGATCCATGTCCCGGACGGCTCGCGTGTATTCGGGGTGCTCTTCGGCCTCGGCCTCCAGAAGCCGCTTGGCCTTCAGGGTCTTCCACGTACTGTGTCCAGCCATCACGACCTCCTGTCGAACACGTGGGTGACGGTCATGTCATGTTCGAACTGGCAAGTCTTCTTCGCCTTGACCGCACGCTCTACGCCATCATGCTGCGGCCCGTTGCGGGTCTTGGCAAACACCGTGAGCAGAACGATCGCCCTGCCCTCAGGCCTCCAGAACGTGATTCGCCAGGACCGTTCCCCGAGGGGCAACCTCAACTCGCTAACACCATCACGCAGGCTCTTGACGTGATCACCGTCCGGCAGGCCACCTCTCTCCACGAGATGCCGGTCCACCTTCGCCATCGCACGCTGGAACTGCCCGAACGGCAACTCCGCCAATCATGCCTCCACCTCGGGCTCCAGTGCGATCTCGAAAATACCCTTGATGGTATATACCTTCCATGGTAAGTCGGCGTGAACGAGAAAACCAGCCTCGGACTTCAAAAACGATCAAAGCCCGGGTTGGGATTATTTCCCTGACCCGGGCCTTTGGGTTTGGAGCGGGTGACGGGAATCGAACCCGCGCTGTCAGCTTGGGAATTGTAAGGATCCTGGCTTGTAGAGGCGCTGACCTGCGACTGAGGCCGGTCATGAGTGACCGTGGTTGATCCCTCGTCACCGCCCTTAATGGCACGCTAATGGCACGATGATTAGCCCTCGACCTGCTGTTCTCGCGCAACGCGCGCACCATGCCGCCCTACATCAGCCACTCGCAGACCGGTGGCGATGAGCACGTCCTTGGCGATCACCCCGGAGCCGGAGCGCCCGCCAAGGGCGATGGAGTTGAAGGAGTGGCAATTGTGGCTGGACCGGTACAGTTTTGCCCATGCAGATCATCTACCGTCCACGTTGGTCGCTCGCCTTTTTCTCTGGTGGAGTCGGTGCCATCGTGCTCGCCGTCGTCTATTGCGTCCTGGCCATCGCCCTTGGCTTGCCCGCGAATATGACGGCAGGGGTTACCGTGGCCGTGAGCGTGGTGTATCTGCTTTTCATTGTGATGAAGGTGCGGCGCCGAAGTCTGACGGTTACCGAGGAGGGAATGATCGCTCAGAGAGATACCTTCAGGGTTGCAGTGAACTGGTCGGACTTCGTTGATGTGCAGCCCAAACGCATTGGTGGCCTGTATCCGGTGGACGTGATGACCTTCGGTGTCGGTGCCGTGGAGCCGGTGGACGTGAGAGGCCGTCGGCGGAAGGCAGTTTCCCCGAAGGTTCACACGATCGGTGCCGATCGACGGATTCAAGTAGGCGTCTACGCCTCTGATTGGCGTAGGGGGCCGATCGGCGAGCTGGTCGCGCGTCACTCCTCGCCGGGCCAGGAGGCAAGTAGGAATCGGGAAATCTCGCCCTGATGTGGGCGCAGACCTCGGTGAAGGGGCCGGCGCTTGTGTCTGGCTCCGATTCGGACCGGGGCGCGGGCGCCTCGACACAGTGCAGATCTGGGGAACAGGGGTGCAGCTCGGGATGGGGTGGTTGACCGTGAGTCCCGTGAGTTACCGCGGTTCCTCGCCTGTTCTGGCATACGGCCAAGATCTCGGTATGCGGGGAAACTATGCTATTCGTCCGTCTATGCCGAGTGGGTCAACGATGTATCGCTATCCAGGCGTCCCGGAGGCCGGGAGCGCGAGGGGCGGCAGCCTCTCGCCGGGTTTGGGGCGAAGCCCCAATAGACACAGCCTGAGCTGATCGCGCGAAGCGCTCAATGAGCGAAGGCCATGCAGTTGGGCGGGGTGCGGGGGCCGCGCTTCCGCTGTGCACGGTCTGAGCTGATCAGCGCGAAGCGCCTCTTCTGGAGAAGGCGATGCCGTTGGAATGTTGGAGCGGGTGACGGGAATCGAACCCGCGCTGTCAGCTTGGGAACTGCACGGATTGCCGCACGTGATGCCTCTGAGCCGGGCGGGAGCCCGGTCGTGAGTGACCGTGATTGACCCCTTGTTACCCTGTCTAATTGCACGGCGATCAGCCCGCGACCTGGTGTTTCTCGCGCAACGCGCGCACCCCGCCTGCCTGATCATCCCGTCTGCCGTCGGCCCTGGTCCGCTCGGCTTGTCCCGGGTCGATGATGGGCGGGATGATCAGGTTTCCGCCCCAGCCATCTATGGCTCCGACGCGGGGATCATCCCGGAGCCGGAGTGCCCCCGCCGGAGGCATGAAAAGGGAGTTGTCTATGCAACTGTTGAGACTCCTTGTGGGCTGGTTCTGGCGAGTAGATTCGTTCTTGGGCGGCAGTGCTAGGCCGAATGCCGGCCGGCGGTTTGTTGCTGCTCATTTTGTGCGCGGCGCGCTGATCGTCGGCCCTGTCTATGGCGGGCTATTCGCCGTCTTACTGTTGATATTGGGTGTGCCCTTCACACCGCCTGCCTTGCTCTCTTGCCTCGGCATTGCGGTTGGCGGTGGGATGTGGTCCATGGGCCTGGACTACTTAGAGCGCCTGCGTCAACGGCACTACGGGTACTACCCGTATGAGGCTCAGGATGAGCCCGGCGGTAATGATTAGCGGCCCGCGCGCGTCGCGCGAGAACGGCCCCCAGGCCGCACGCGCAGCGTGCGGGCATGCGCGGGCCGCGTGGCGCCGCGGAGCGCCGTCCTTGATACCTACAAGAACAATCGAGAGGGCTCGGGCTACGAAACCTTGTCCTGTGTAGGGCGGTGTTGAAAAGGCGTTGAAAATGGGTACGTAGGCGACGCTCCAAGAACCGGGTCCCTCTAACGCCCGGTGGTGCCATCAATCTGCTCGCGGAGGATATCGGCGTGGCCGGCGTGGCGAGCGGTCTCGCTTGTCATGTGGGCAAGGACCCAGCGCAGCGTCCGGAACTCACCATCGACGGGCTCAGCCACCGGAGCCGCCGGGTCACCTGCAGCGCGAATCGCGGCATCGCTTACCTGGATCGCCGTGTGGTAATCGGCCAGAACTTGCGCGGCATCGAGCTCGGCCACATCCATGCCGAAGTCCCGATCTTTCTCGGATGTGACTCCGGCCACGTGGTACCCGAACCAGTAGCGTTCGGCTGCGGTCAGGTGATGGATCAGCCCGAGGAGGGTGGTTCCGGTGTCAACCAGGACGCGCCGTAGCTGCTCGTCGTCCAGCCCGTGGGTCTTCTTGAGCACCGATTCCCGCGCGAAGGTCAGGAACGCCAAGGCGGTGTCAAGCTCACCAGAGTCGTTGCGGGGCACTGGTTGACGTTGCGTCTCAGCCATGCCGTCACCCTACAGAGCCCCCGACGATGAGCTGTGCGGGAGCCATCAGGAGGGGCGGGAGCGTGACGTTGCTGCGGCGACGAGCTCGACTAGGTCGGCCACGAGCTTGGGGCCGGCTGCGATGGTCGCGCGGGATGTCATGGTGCGCGGCTGCCGTCGATGTCCACGACTGCGGCTCCGGCCTCTCGGGCGATGAGGACGCCCGCGGCTGTGTCCCACGGGTTGTCGCTCAGCATGACTAGGTGGCACATCAATGGCACGCGGAAATCAACAACCCCAAACAAGATCAAAGCCCAGGTCCCGATTCTCTCGGTTGACCTGGGCTTTCGTCGTTGGAGCGGGTGACGGGAATCGAACCCGCGCTGTCAGCTTGGGAATCGGCTGCTGGTGTTGGTGGGTTGAGCTGGGAGAACGGGGGTGCAGGTCAGGGCGGGGCGAGTGCCCGTGAGTCTCCGTGAGTGACCGGGGTTCCCCGCCTGTTCTGGCACGGATCTGGCACGCGATCAAGGTGTTGACCTGTTGCCTTGTCATCGTGACGAGCCTGGTCGCTCGATGGGCTAGGGCTGAGGGACGAGGCCCTGGACCGTCGATCGCCCCCAACCACGCACGGCGCTCAGCGACAACCAGGCGATCGTGAGGGCTGTGCTACTTCCTATGTCTCCTTTGAAGACCGCCAGAGACTAGAAACCAATTGCCGACGGTTTTACAGAGGGCCGTGTTCCCGGCGACGACATGCCCTCCCAACAGGGCGAAAGCATTCTCCCGGCCTCTACCGCGTAAGATCATCCCGCATATATCCCACGGGCGGAACGACCTCCACGATGTGCGCTGTTCCGGTGGGTGGCCGCATCTCGTGCATGGTGATCACGTCGCCCGGCTTGAGGTGTCGCCAGTGTTCAGGGGTGAGGGGAAGCAGTCGCACCGATACGCGTCCTCCCGGCCTCAGAGAGTCGCGGCCCCCGATCCAAAGGCCAGCGATGCTGAGCAGAGGTTCTCCCTCAGGCGTGCGGCGGCCGAGGCCCCACATGGGCCGGAGCAATCCACCGGCAGGTATGGGCTTTGTACGGTTCCCCTCCCCGGCGGGCAGCAAGTGAAGCTCAGCCAGAAAGGTCCCGGTACGGGCCTCGCTGCGCCGCCATTCACACCAGGCGACATCCGACTTGAGCCACATCAGGCGGGCAGCGTCGGCCAGCAAGCCCCAGAATTCCGGCGGCTGGGGATGAGCGTCACCGAGTTCTTCGAGAAGGAGAAGGGCCATCTCCCACTCGTCGTGCTTGAGGTACTCCAGCACATCGGCCACGCCAACGCCGAGTTCAGTCCGAGCGTCCGCGGGACAGAGACGGGCCGCCTTCAGAAGAGGGGAGTCCTGGGATTTCACAACTCGATTGTTCCTGGCGAGAGCTCAGCCACGGACTAACGCCTCCATGATCGGCACCTTCTGATCCGTAGATCCCCAAACGATGTCCAGGGGCGTTCAGATCAGTTCGCCGCGTAGGTCACCCCCGAGCGGTCTATTCATATTAGTCCAGTCCAGTTCGGGGCCGTACGGCTCGTTGGCTCCCAACGTGGCTCCCAGAGATCTCTTGGAACGCCTCTTGCAAAGACGCACGCCGATCTTGCTTTATTAGCGAAGAAGCAGCTCGGCATGCGGTGGCATTCCCCGTGACTCCCCACAGCTCCCTGCTTCCCCGCCCTATCGGCCACGCAACGAGCACGTCAGCCGCAGCGTCCGGTGGGCCGGGGCTGAGGAACGAAGCCCTGGACCTTCGATCGCCCCCAGCCACCCACGACGGCCGACCACAGACGGGCGATCGTGAGGGCGCCATCTGCGCGGAGTGTTGTACGGACCAAACCTCATTAGCAGCTCGGATCTCATCCGTCCCGTTCAGGCTAACGTGGACCAATATTCTGGGCCGGGCCGCATTTTTTGCAGCATATTTCAAAGTGACGATCAAACATAACGATAGCACTCACGATTTGCCGCAGCAGGCACAATTCGATCTCGTGTGGCGACCCTTAATGAGCGCATCAATTTATTTTCAGTCCATCTCGACAAGTGCTCGCGCTTTCTTGGAGCAATGTGCATTATAGTGCAAAGGTGATCAATTGCTTGCTTGTAAGTTTTAGAAACATGGAGCGATTCCTTTAGATTTTCTTATCGAAGTGGCGGGTAGGGCTTCCATTGGGATGCCAATCAAGCAAATGAGGGAATCGCTACGTGTCTGCCAACTTGTTTGCACGTGGAACTCTAGATAAGAGTGCAGTTCTCTATAAGCTGCTGCAGACCATGTTCCATGCTGAGAATAATTGGCGTGTTCGCGCAGTCGAGATGATAGAACTCTCAAGTGCACTTTGGGCTGAGTACGACCGAAGGGTTCATGTTGCAGCGCTGAATAGCTTCTTGGGTATCGAACAATACAATAAAGAAACAGAGGAGTTGATCTTGCCTGTTATGGGATTTCCAAGAGCGCCTCGTATTGATCTGCGTATTTCGGTTGGCGAGAAGCCCGCTTATGTCGTGTCCCGCGAAGAGCATGGAAATTATATGGCGGGATATATCAGATATCTTGCTAGCACTGAGGAGTCGCTGTCGGCACTTTTAAAGCCTGATGTTGTTGAGTTTCTTGCGGTTTTGTTCAACTTCCATCCTTGGTGTTGGCGCCAGACGATCCATGCGCATAAATATACGAATGAAAGTAGATGGGAGCTGGTCAAGAGTTACCTTAAAAATTTTGATGGCATTCCTCATGAGCTCGTTGATCAAAATTTCATTAGGTGGTGCGTAGAGGCCAAGAAGATTGAAGCGATAGTCCAGGCGACGAACGGCGATAAAAGGCTTTCATGGCGGGAGAGCGCAGCAGAGAATCCTTTGCTCGCGGTGCCATGGATAGCTTCACCAGTTAAGGTGACAACAGTACTGGACGATCTCAGCGCTTTTCTGAAGCACGCAAGTACATGCGGTCCAATCGGCAAGGAAATAGTCGATTTCTACGCGTATTATGGCCGGTTTTGGATTGCTCTCGTCGAGTCGGAAGTGTCACTAGCTAAGCCGTTTATGATTCGAGTACAAGAGAAGCGGCCACTGGATTTTAATTGTCGAGCACCATCAGAGGGCGGCGTCGGACATTCTGTTGGAGGATGGAAAAAAAGATTTGATAAAGTTAGAGGTTTTAAGACCGTGCGTCAACTGGTCGAGTTCCGAGATGCGCAGCTTAATCACCTTAACATTCGCATTCCTGACGATCATGTGGAAATGAAGGGAAACCTAAAGGAGCCCGTTGCGGATCCTGGAGCAGGCTATGAGCGCAGCCCTAGTGACGTGATCGCGAGCAAGGAGCTTTACTCATACTATTCGGCTGATCCTAAGCGCCCTGAGCGTCTTTGGTTTACTTTTCCACTTACACAGAGTGTGCCGCGACGCGTGACGATAGGGCTGATTAGTTCAGCTCTCACGTTTACCGCATTTGGTCTGCTAGTTATTACTTGCGATGTTTCCAGGCACGACTTGTCCGGTCTTGCGCTTCTGTTGCTCCCTTCTTCGTTGGCCGGCTCCCTACTTCTTGTGCGACTGAATTCAACTTTGGGAAGCCGTGTTAATTCGGCTTGGCATGCGATGGTGGCGGTGTTTCTTCTTGCGGTTTGGGTCTGGGCAGGCTGCCTCTACATAACAGGGAAAGTGGTTCCTGGATCAGGGCAGGGCAGCCAACCAAGCGCCTCGCCTAGCGCGAAGGTTTCATCAGGTCGTCCATATGCAACGCCTTCAATAAAGGTTCCGCCAGCAAGCCCGTAATATCCCCAAGGGCTAACAAAATGTGACGCCGAAGATCTTCTTACGAATTCACTTAGAGTCTACAGAGACTATAACGGCGATGTATTGGTCGTGTAGTAACGTGATCTGAGTGAATTCCGGGATGTACTGAGGTGATCTCAGCGAAATAGTTCGGGCGATTGGGATTTCTTGAACGCCGCCCGTGGCGTTCCGGGCCTTTCGGGAGGAGTCGCCGAAGGCCGG